>DSAU01000253.1 GCA_011046315.1 bacterium | reverse complement strand
TGAGATGATTATTTCACCACAATAAATTGTGGTGTTGTTTCAATGCCTCTTTGAACTAACACCATGATTCATCATGGTGGTTACAGCATTAACGAAACATATCCAAAGCCGTTTTAACGGCTTGTTAATAACCCCGTGATCGGTTACGTCATTCCGGCTGGAGCGAAGCGGAATGCCGGAATCTCAATAATAGAACTTTTAAATATTAATTTGCAAATCTATTCAGGAGATTCCGGCTAAAAACATGCCGGAATGACATTATTAGTTAACAGTGCTGAATAATTACAAAAATTTTAATGTACTGTTATTATGGAGTGCATTCTCCTTATAGGAGGTGGCGACGAATAAAGGCGCCTCAATCCAACGTCTTAAATATCAACAACTAAACACCATCAACCCGTGATCGCTTACAAGATTTACATAACCATGCCGCCATCGATATGAATCACCTGCCCGCTAATATAACGGGCTGCTGGTGAAGCTAAAAAAGCGACCACATCAGCCACATCCTCTGGAGTGCCCGGGCGTTTCAGCGGAATTAAATTTAAAAACGCCTGTTTAACCTCAGCTGACAGCGTTTTGGTCATATCAGTTTCGATATATCCCGGCGCAACTGCATTGACTGTAATTCCGCGCGATCCCAATTCTTTAGCCGCGCTTTTAGTCAGGCTGATAACGCCGCCTTTCGAGGCTGCATAGTTTGCCTGACCCACATTCCCCATCACCCCAACTACCGAAGCAATATTGACAATAGCACCGGTTCGCTGTTTCATCATAATTTTTGCAGCGGCTTTGGTACAATTGAAGGTTCCTTTCAAGTTAACAGCAATCACTGCATCCCAATCATTTTCCTGCATCCTTATCAGAAGCGTGTCGCGCGTAATTCCCGCATTATTGACGAGAACATCAACTCGGCCGTAAGCAGCGATCGTTTTTTCAAATAAATTTTCCACCTCAACCATTTGTGTGACATCAACTTTCATTCCCAGCGCTTTGACACCTAACTTCCCGATTTCTTTTGCCGTTGCTGCGACCAGGTCTTTTTCAACATCACAGATAACGATATTGAAACCCAATTGTCCAAATTTTTCCGCGATGGCTCTGCCAATACCTCGAGCAGCTCCAGTGACAACAACAACCTTTTGGCTCATTATTTCCTCCTGATTGTTGCACATTCTTATTTATTCTAAAGCGAAAGGATCTCTTCCACCGTTCCGACTGTTCGAACATTAACTTTTCGGTCAATTCTTTTCACCAGACCGGCAAGCACCTTCCCGGGTCCGAGTTCGATAAATTCGGTGATACCGTCAGCAACCATATTTTGAATTGTTTCCACCCAACGCACCGGAAAAGTGAGCTGCTGGTACAAGAGTTGTTTAATTTGAGCCGCATCTGTTTCCGGTGTGGCGGTCACATTAGCATATACCGGCAAACGTGGCTGGTGAAAATCAATCGAATCCAGTGCATTACGCAATTCAGCCTGAGCCGATTCCATCAGTGGAGAATGAAACGCGCCACTTACCACTAACGGAATAACTTTGGTTGCGCCTTTTTCATCGGCGATTTCCATTGCCCGCGCCACCCCGGCCACGCTCCCGGAAATAGCGATTTGAGTCGGCGAATTAAAATTAGCGGGTTGAACCACGCCAGCGGTTGACGCTTGATGACAGATTGCTACCACTTGCTCTGACGACATGCCGATAATAGCCGCCATCGAGCCTGGATTTTGCTGACCGGCTTGTTGCATCAGTTCTCCTCGTTTTTGAACCGCGCCTAACCCATCCTCAAACGATATCGCGTTCGCGGCGACCAGCGCCGTATATTCGCCGAGACTGTGCCCGGCAACGGCGTCGGCTTTTATCCCGCGCCCGATAATGATTTGATGAACGATGTAACTATGGATAAAAATCGCGGGCTGCGTGATTCGCGTCTGCTTTAACTGCTCCTCAGGTCCTGAAAAGCAAACACGTTTAATATCAAAACCGAGCACATCATTGGCTTGGTTAAAAACCTGTCTGGCAATCGGATAATCACTGTTTTCATAAAGATCCGCACCCATTCCCACATATTGTGAAGCCTGCCCCGGAAAAAGAAAGCCGCGTTTTGCCATTATTCCTGTTACCTGCTATTAGTTGCTCTGATACTTTTCAAGCCAGATTTTTTTAATATTATCAATCGCTTTCTGATACTGCTTATTTTCGACATCTATCAGTGTTGCCTTCAGATAATGCAACTCGGCTGATTTATAATCGCCCAGCGCCTCATAAGCCAGCCCCTGATTATAATATACTTTTGCACTGCTGGGATGAGCTTGTTCAGCCTTTTCCCACCAGGAGAGAGCATGCTTCCAATTATTTTTATGCGCGTAAACTGCGCCGCTGTCAATCTCTGCAAAACCGGTCTCGATGCGTCGTTTCACCGATTGACTCCGGGGGGCAATCTCAGCCACAAATTCCGAAACCACCCGTTCGACCAGCTCCTGTTTGATCTGTTGTTCATCCTGCAATATTTCCGATTGATTTCCGATGACTGTATTATCGATATAATGCTCCACTTTATCCCAGATGCCAACCGTCATTGCACTGCGGAACTCGACCAACCTGAAAATTACTTCGATCGTAGCTTTTCGAATCTGGAAATTCTGGTCTAAAATCTTTAATTTTAATTTTTTCTTTTTGATTTTAACGCCGGACGAATCCTCTTCTTCAATAATTTCTCCAAACTGATTGCGCTCATATTCACCGGTCCACACTTTTTTCTCAATTTGTTCCGATCCCTGTGCTTCGAACTCCATTTCCAGCGATTTCAAATCGGTAAATAAAATACCGTCAGCTTTGAGCCACTCTCCGATTTCAGCCAGCGATTGAGAATCTAAACCAGCGATTGTGCGATAATTCATTTGATGCGGTTCTAATCGACTACTCAACTCTTTACCGTAAACAAGATGGTAAAAATCTATAGCTTCCAGCTCTTCGAGCAAGCTTTGTTCCAACTGCAGGGCTTGCTTGGCTCCGGTTACTGGCGCCACTGCCAAACGTTTAATTCCGGCAAAAGAAATTTGTCCGGGATGTTGAAACATTAATTGAGCGCCGCCAGCGCATGCGATCATTAGTAAAAAAAGCCCGGCGACAATGATACTCCAGCAATCACGATTTTGCATAATTTTCCGGAAAACTTTATTGTTCAATTTGATCCTTAATATTTGAACAAAACTGCTCCCATGGTAAAGCCACCGCCAAAGCTTACCAAAAGGCAATAATCTCCCCTTTTCAACCGTCCCTGTTGGATAGATTCTGTCAGCGCTATTGGAATGGACGCTGCGGACGTGTTGCCATAACGGTCCACATTCACCATAACTTTTTCCATGGGAAGTTTAATTCGCCTGGCAGTTGCTTGAATGATTCGAATATTTGCTTGATGAGGAATCAGCAGCGCCAGCTCATCAGAAGAAACGCCGGCTGATTTCAATGTTTCAATGGCAGCATCTCCCATGGCTTTCACTGCGTATTTGAAGACTTCCTGACCTTCCATTCTGAGATAATGCAGCCGTTTATCAACCGATTCATGCGTCGCCGGGATTCGGCTGCCGCCGGCTGGCAAAATTAGTAGATCGGTTAACCGGCCGTCACTTTTGATAAAGGTTTTCAAAATTTCCGAGCCACCATTAGCCGGTTGAACAACGGCCGCACCCGCGCCATCGCCAAACAAAACGCAAGTCGCCCGGTCTGTCCAATCGGTAATCTTGGTTAAAATCTCAGCGCCAATGACAAGAATGTTTTTATAAAAACCACTGCGAATGAATGCATCTGCCATTGTTAATCCGTAAATAAAGCCGGAACATGCTGCATTGATATCAAAAGCGGCAGCATTGACAGCGCCCAAATTTTTTTGAACGTAACATGCTGTCGCCGGGAACAATGTGTCTGGTGTGACAGTCGCCACAATAATCATATCAAGTTGTTTAGGTTTCAATTTCGCTTCTGCTAAAGCGATTGTTGCTGCTTGTGTGCTCAAATCAGAGCTTGCTGTATTTTCATCTGCGATGTGTCGTTCAGACATACCGGTTCGCGTGCGAATCCATTCATCGCTGGTATCAACCATTTTTTCAAGATCAAAATTGGTGAGAACCTTTTCAGGAACAGCATAACCTAAACCGGTAATCATCGAACTATTTTTTTGCACTGTAAAATTAATCTCCCTTGATAAATTCCGTATCAGTAACCATTTCAGGTTCAATCTCATGATTTTTTATTTCAACCTCAAAGCTGCTCGCGATCGCTTGGTTTACATTTTCGACTATCATTTTTTCAGCTTCAAAAATCGCGTTGGTAAACGCTTTTGCGGGAGAGCTCCCGTGGCACACAATGACCACACCGTTTACCCCCAACAGCGGAACTCCACCGTATTCCGCATAATCAAAAGTTTTCTTTAACCGGCGAAACGCGGGCTTGAGCAGATAGGCGCCAAATTTAAATTGAATCCGTTTGCCAATTCGGTGCCTGAGATTAGTGGTATAGACGGCGTTGATGGACTCGGCAAATTTGAGAATAATGTTACCAATAAAACCATCGCATACCACGACATCGGCAACATCCTGAAGGATTTCGCGCCCTTCAACATTGCCTACAAAATTAACGTTACTTTTTTCAAACAAAGCATACGTTTTTTGAACCAATTCGGTGCCCTTGCTTTTTTCCTCTCCTATATTGAGCAGCCCGATCCGTGGCTTTTGGATGTTGAGCACTTTTTGTACGAACACACTTCCCATGATCCCAAATTGAAAAAGTTGGTTCGGTTTACAATCCACATTGGCGCCGGAGTCAATCAACATGGCAGCGCTGCGACCATTGGGCAATATCGTACCAATCGCCGGACGTATCACTCCCCTCAGCTTGCGCAATTTCACCAACGCTGTACCCAAAACTGCACCGGTATTGCCCGCACTCACGACTGCGTCCACCTCACCTTTTCGATGAAGTTCCATCGCCACGCTAATCGAGGAGTCGTGTTTCTTTCTAATCGCCGCGGATGGCGATTCAGTCATTTCAACCCGTTGAGAAGCATGTTGAATCGAGATGGGCAGTCCCTGGGTCCGGAAATGCAGCATCATCTCTCGTCGGATTTTTTCACGATCACCAACCAACACTATCTCGAAGCGATCTTTGATTGTTCTTAGTGCTGAAATGGCGCCGGTGACAACCTCTCGCGGCGCATAGTCGCCGCCCATTGCATCAACTGCAATCTTCATTACAAACCACTTATAACTTTCTTGTTCTGCTTAAGGTTAGCCAAATTAACTTTCTTTGGGCACAAATACCATGCGATCATTATAATAACCACAATTTGGACACGCCCGGTGCGGCAATTTTGGTTGATTGCAATTTGAACAACTCACCACATTGGTCGCCGTTAATTTCCAGTGCGTCCTGCGTTTGTCCCTTCTCGATTTTGATATCCTTCTTTTTGGTAAAGCCATAGCTACCTCTTTCTTATAAAATAAAATAAATTTTCATAAAAATTAACAGGAATTCTGTTTCACTTTTAGACCTTAATTTTACCACTTTCACCATATAAAACCAAATCGCTCATACCGGAATTGGATATTCAAGCTTGCAGCCTCGCTCCGATATGAGCGGAAGATTTTAAAACTTGGCTCTGCTCCCTACCTTCACACAGTCAAAGTTCTCAATTTTTCCCAACGCGGATCGATCTTTTCTGCCTGACAATTACATTGCGCTACATTTAAGTTGGCGCCGCATTCAGGGCATAATCCGCGACATTGTTCTGAGCATAATTTTTTCATGGGAAGCAGAAGCATCAAATTCTCAAAAACAGCATCAGTTAAATCGATCGCGTCTGCCTGTTTACTTAAAAATCGATATTCATCATCATCAACTTCATCTTTATGCTTATGGGTAAAATATATCTGAAAAAAACCATCCAGCGCCAGAACACCAGCTTCTAAACAGCGGTCGCATTGAAAATGCGCCTGGGTATTTAGATTTACTCTGACAAAATAATTATCGGCTAACTTCTGAATTTCAACATCTGCAAGGATATTTTCCGGAAATAGAGCCAAATTTTCAGCATCATCTATTCCCAAATCTTCAGCCGTACTGATAAAATGAAACTCATTCATTCCATCAGACAATGAACTGAGTATTATTTTCATGCCCACCACCCTGTTGCTTTTTTTAAATTCAAAGAATTTAATAATATTTTTCTCAATTGTCAAGTTAAAAATTGTTGTAGCCGTATTATCTCCCTCATAGGTGGAGACTTCGACTGATGCCATCGCTTTATTAGCAAACTTTTTATACTTGAATGTTATATTTTAAAATGTTAACATCTATCAAATAATCAGACTATCAAGCGATGGCATCAGTATTCCACCTGTGTCTGATGTTTTAGTTGTAGCCATAAAACCTAAGTGCTTTGCCTCATAAATTCGGTGACGTATTATTTATGCAAATCATCCCTGACTTTTTTTTAGCTCGCTGTTGGGCTTGATTAGCTCCACATTATTATTCCTGAAAGGGTGAAATATTGTCAATCCAACCATTCGAACTTTTGCCGGAGCGGTTTATCATCACGACCACCATTAAAGTACTTATTTTCCCACTTTCAGCTTAAGATGGTTTTCAATCATTGTGAACGATTCAAATGTCAGATAATCGCTGCTGTTTAATGTTTCGATAAACTTGCTGTCCTTAAGCAGCTCTTGAACCGCCATTCCGGTAGATAGTTTGCTGTGTTTCCATATTTTGAGCGTAGCGCCAAAACTGGCTATCAATTCTGCCGCCATCCGGGTAATCAAACCAGCCTGGCATCTGTCTTTGGATTCAATTTCAATTTCGAACAATTTGACCGGAATCCCGGCGGAGATCAGCTCCATTTTATCTAACGCCAGCTCTGCTAATTCTTGTTTTGTAATATGATTTGAAACCACACTCCTTTTCAGTCTTGTGTTATGCCGTTGATGGATGATGCGAAATCCGGCTTTTTTAATAAATTTTAGCGGCTCTTGACTGTGATCAAACGGCGGCAACGCAGATAGCACCGGCACATTCTTTTTTAGGAATGTTGCTATTACATTCCATCCGCTATCTGACCAGGGTCGCTCGATTTCAAGTCGGTCCACGCTTCCGAATGACGTGCGTTTACCTTTTCCTTTCAGCGTGATCAAATTTTCCCGGTTCAGCTTTCGTATCCGCAGACCAAAACCGTTTGTTCGAAGATCAAAATTCGCAGTATCAAAATAGGTGTCATAAATGATTTGTATCTCTTCATCGCCCAGACCATACCCGGCAAGACCGTCTATTTTAACAAGCCGATTATAAACAGCGTCAATCTCATCAGCCTTTACAATAATACTCAGTTCGTATTCATTATTTACACTCGCCATTACTGGACTCATTTTGGTCTAAACAATAGATTTTTCATCTTAATATACGGGATTTCTTAACACTTTGTCAAGCCATTTTTTTCACGACGTGAAATTTCAAATTCATCACCATCGTTACATTCAAAATCGTATGTTGCATTTTGTAACATCTGACCAAAACGATGCCATTCAACTTTTCTTAAAATTCTCAGTTAATCGATAAAAATAAATTTTTTACATTAATAATTGGTTGTGAATAAATAGATTGCAACATTGCAATGCATAATTAATGAATATTATGGCAGTTAGGCTACAAAGAAGGTAAATTCAATTTTTAGAAGCCAGCGTCTATCAAAATGTAATTCAATAATTACCATATCGATACCGCATATTTGAAGCTCACCCTTATTGAGCATGATTTGTGAAGTTGTTTTAATTTTTTGTTAATATTAGTGTTAATGGCTTTGATTTATATTGGCACCAAATTTGCTCATGCAAGGAGCAATAATAGAAATCCTGGTCTAACCTATTGCCGTTTGGAGGGTTATCAGATGGGCAGCGGCTGCATCGAATAGTCTTTTATTCGGGTATCTATTCAGATTGCTTGCCGCCTACAGGGAAAAGACAAACTTCATCGAGACAGCAGCGATTATGTACATCCGTCAAAAAAATATGCGACAACCCTGGTATTGTTTGATACTGTTGGGACTGCTTGGAATTTCACTTTTCCCTGCCAGTAGCTTCTCTCAATCAACGGAATGCGAGTCCGTCATTGTTCAGCATATCGGAGATACGGTTAGGATTGATATTGATCCAGCTCCAATCGTGATTCGATGCGATAAAGAACCAATGAAGCTGGACGCGCTATGTGTTGAAATTATTGAAGCTGGCTTTTATCGAATTTACACTGAAATCGGATATACTGCTAATCAGGGAAATGAATCGTTTTACCTATTTCCGCGAGCTGAGGACAACTCTTATGTAAAACCAGCGGATCCAAATGCAGGACCTTACCGCGTCGTAGCCGACACTTCGTTTCTGCCTTTTAGAACCCGCAGTGATGTCGGTAGATTTTATCTGGACAATGGTTTGTACAGCATAGAATTGAATCACTATTTTTTAATACAAAACCGGTACCCGCAATTTCTCAACCCGCCCGCTGTTTTTATGCAAGGCGATTGCCCGGAGAGTGTTCACTTCTATAATTTTCAGTTTGAATATCTGGGCGATACCCTGAAAACGTTCGATATTGCAATCCAAAAGTCCGCAGATCGGGATTCTGCCCAAGCCGGTGAAACCATCCAATATCAACTAACAGTGGAAAACCTGGGCGCGGACGACTCTCAGTCTATTATCGTAACTGACGTTCACCCTGAATATATCGCTCTGGATCAGTTTAACCCTCAGCCGGATTCTGCTGCTGACAATTCCCACTTCTGGCAAATCAGCGCTTTGCCGGCGGGAGAAAAAATGGAAATTAGCTACCGCGGAACAATCTCCGCTGAGGCGCCGGATTCGATCTTGCTTATCAACAACCGGTGTTCAATCCATGCTGTCGGAGACGTGAACGATGAAAATAATCAGGACAGCGTGGCCATTCACATAATCCACGAATCATTTCTGATATTCCAGCACTATGATCTGGGGACTGAAAAGACGTGTAGTTCG
>DSAU01000287.1 GCA_011046315.1 bacterium | reverse complement strand
GTCAATTATTTTGATCTCTCTGCCAATCGCACTGACAATACCCGCAGTTACTGTAGAGTTTAATTCCAATGGATTACCCACTGCCAACACCCAGTCTCCGATTCGGACTGAATCTGAATTTCCCAGTTTCCCCGCCGGCAGTTGGGTTTCTTCAATTTTGATCACTGCCAGTTCAGTCAAGGGATCAGCTCCGACAAGCCGGGCACGGAATGATCGATTGTCTGACAGCTTCACGTCAATTGTTTCTGCGTTTTCAACCACATGCAAATTGGTGAGAATAAAGCCATTGTTTGAAACAATGATTCCGGATCCCGATCCCTTTTGAATAAATTCGCGCGGTGTAGAGATGTTGAAATATTTTTCACCCAAAAATTCCCGCAGCTCATTGTCCAAAATATTTCTTTCCCACAGTTGGGTACTGCTAATGGTTTTCGTACAAAAAATTGAAACAACAGTAGGGATGATCCTGGCTGCTACCTGCGCAAAGCTAAGCTGATTTTCAAAATGCGCATCAAGGTCGTGGATTGCTGGCGGAAGCTGGGACAGTGGATCAGCGGTTTGTGCAAATCCGTTGCAGCCAATGCTGTTCAATCCAAATAATAACAGGATATTTACGATCAACAAAATTAGAGCTTTGGGGATAAATCGTGGGTGCAGTGGTGAGTTTTTGATCATAATGTTAACCCGGAATTAATAATCACGAACAATTGTCGGTTGTATTTTTTGTATGGATGACCGGTAGAGCACGCCCTTGTGAGCCCACTACTAATTTGATCCGTCACATTTTTAAAAAAGAGGACCCCCCTGGAATTCCGCCCATATTTTTAATCCAGGGGCTGCCCAATTTTTATAATTGTAAATTTAATCATCGCCAACGCCGCGAATCAACAACAATCGGATCAAATGTAAAACTGCAACCGCTGTTGCTGCAACATAAGTCAAAGCCGCGGCAGAAAGAACTTTTCGCGCCGCGCCTATCTCGTCACTGGATAAATAGCTACCGGCTTCCAATTGATAGAGCGCACGCTTACTTGCGTTAAATTCTACCGGTAGAGTGACAACCTGAAATAAGACCGCAGCCAGGAAAAAGTAAATACCGACATCCATCAGAAAACCAGAACTAAAAATTATGCCGATAAAAAACAGGGGCATTGCCAGATTCGAGCCCAGATTAGCGATGGGAAACAACCCGTGCCGGACACTTAGCGGCGCATACCCCTGATGATGCTGAATCGCGTGTCCGGCTTCATGTGCTGCAACGCCAAGAGCGGCAACCGAGCTTGAATGATAAATATCATTGGATAGTCTCAGTTTCTTTTTAATGGGATCGTAATGATCAGATAACATCCCCCGCGTTTCCTCAATCGGCACGTCATTTATTCCATTTGACCTCAAAATATTTCTCGCCACCATCGCTCCGGTGATGCCACTTCGGGAGCGCAGTTTGCTATATTTTGCAAACGTATTTTTTACCTTAAATTGCGCAAACATGGTAATCGCAAATGCAATCGCCAGCAGCGCAATATCAAGCGGAGACAAAAAATACATCTTTAACCTCCTGACCTTTTTATATGTTACGACAACAGTTATTTTTCAGTTAAATTTTTACTATTGGATGCGCCTGCTAAAAACACGATTCAACTCAAAGTTATTAATTTGATATCGATTCTTTTCAACGAAACAAAAACTTAACCCAATCTTTAATTTTTTCCGACAGCGCTTGTCCCAACTTCGGGTGCAAAAGCATTATCCCCAAGACGATCAGCATAAGCCCCGGGATCACTGGAAGCAGCAAGCCGGCAAAGCCAACAATCAAAAGGATTAACGCGTACTTTTTTTTGTCTCGATTAAATTGCTTGATCTCTTCAAACAGAGACTTTTTTGTCACTGGCATTTAAATGTTTCTCTTTTATTAAAATTAGGCGATTACCAACTTGTTTGTCGGCCAGATAGTAAATTTCATCAACCGTCTGTTTAATGATATGCAAACCAAATCCGCCGGTTTTTCTCTCTTTGACAGCCATCTCGGCGCTGTATTCCCGATAGGGCTCGAATTCGAAACTCTGACCCCAGTCTTGAATGATGACAAAAAATTTATTTTCGCGCCCAACGGCAAACACATCTATCCAATAATCCGGATTTGAAAAATAGGCGTGCTCGACCACATTTAAGCTTGCCTCATAGACTGTTACTTTTATCTTCGCCAGCTCTGATTCGTCAAACCCAAATACTCTTGCCTTTTGTAAAACAAAATCGCAGACTTGATACAGATTATTTACACTGCTGTTAACGCGTATTTTATCGGCATCTCCCAATTTTAACTGCATAATCAGTTTTGAGACATCCTCATCCGATACATCATTTTCTACTTGATTCTTCGATTCCGGTTCCTCAACCGTTTGGCTAACATTTTTCACCGTAGCAGCCAGCGAATGCTGCAGTGCTTCTTCATTTACTTTTTCACCGAAATCCCACAGCGCATAATTTTCTGTGGGTTCAATTGAGATGAACGCAGTAGGTGAAAAGGTCACCAAACTATTCTTGACCATTGGCTTCACACCGATGAGTTTAATATCGCCGCCAAGCCGGCGCGCCTGACTGGTGTTTTTAAGCAACAGCACAATCAAACGTGAAGGCGCCAGCACAAATGAACTCAGATCGACAGTCATCGTGTATTGTTTCTGCTGAAAATTTTGATTAATTTGTCTTTCCAGATCCGAGATCATAGCACTGATATCCGGACTATTAGAAACATTTACGATAAATAATGAATCTGTTTGATCCGATTTTTCAGTATCCGAAAATTTAAACCTTTGATGGCGATTCAAAATTTTATCCTTGCTGATGATTCATTGTTTTTCGACAACAGTACTCCCTCTTCCCAACGTTGTTCTCGCGCATTGGTTAAAAAGATCCCACCGTTTCCTTCCACCGGACATTTATTGACGCAGATTCCACACCCAATGCAAAGCGACTCGACGACATAGGGGAATTTAACCACGCGCTGGGTTCCATCTTGAGCCCGCACTTCGCGCACATCAAATTTTATCGCTTTATCAGGCAACGGACAGTGTTCCTCGCAGACCAGACAATCCTCATTGCGATACCAGGGGATGCAACGGCTGCGGTCAAAATAAGCCGTTCCCATTGTCAATTGTTTTTTCTGCTCTAATTCGATATCGTGAATCGCGCCAGTGGGACACACCTTACCGCATAAATTACAGTTGTATTCACAATAACCGTAGCGGGCATTGACCAGCGGTGTCCAGATGCCTTCCCAGCCGCTCTCCAGCCAGGCGGGTTGCAGACAGGCGCCGGTGGAAGAACAAATTTTGACACATTGCTGACAACGTACACAGCGGTCCAAAAAATCAGCTTCCGGCAACGAGCCGGGAGGTCGAACCACATGTCCCATCGAAACTTTGTTAGGAAAAGCCGTTTTCACCAATCCCAGCGTCAACAGACCGCCGGCGGTCGAAAATAAAAACCTTCGTTTAGAAATGTCAGTTCGTTCGCGACCAAAACGATATTTTAATTGATAGCTGATGGCGTCCGTGGGACATACTGCGATACAGGTCATACATTCGATACACTCAATCGGATTGTAGGAACGGAAATCATCATTGATTGCGTCCATTTTACAGCTTCGCTGACATTTCCCGCAATCAATGCAAAAATCATCGCTTACTACAATTCCCCGAGTCAGTCGGAATGATGATAAAAAGCCGAACAGCGCTCCCAACGGACATAAATACCGGCACCAAAACCGTCTTGCGAAAACATTCAGTAATAGCAACCCCAGAAATATTAAACCAAAAATAAGGCTCAGCTGAAAAAAAATCGGCGCTATTGGCAAAATCGTTCTGCGTAAAAAATCGTAAACAGAAAAAACTGAATCCTGAAATATTCCTATTCCCAAAAGCAGATTCAAAACACCTTCAATAAAAAACACCGTGACCGGGTAAATTGTTGTGGTCATCGTCCGCGTCATGATCACAATCGGATCAAAAAACCAGACAAATTGAAGCGAAAACAACGCCGCAATTAGAACGATAATCAGAATCGAAAATTTCCAGGCGCGAAACCTGCGAACAGCAGCGTTATCTTTCCGTTTTAATTTACCCAGTATCCGGTCAAATAAATCTACCGAGGTTCCCAGCGGGCAAATCCATCCGCAAAAGTATCTGC
Source organism: bacterium (assembly GCA_011046315.1). Lineage (GTDB taxonomy): Bacteria > Zhuqueibacterota > Zhuqueibacteria > Thermofontimicrobiales > Thermofontimicrobiaceae > Kaytiofontadaptatus. Next base: position 4,869 of record DSAU01000287.1, on the reverse strand, counting down.
CCAGGAAAATGCTGATGACCAGCAACGTCAATCCGATCAGCAGCGACGCCACGATCTCGCGAGTTGCCAGAAAAGTCGCGATTGCGATTAGCGGACTGGATCGCAAAAAAAGATCAACGTTAATGCCCGTTTCATAGGGATAGGCTGCCAAAAAAAAGAGCACCAGAAAAAACAACAAAAAAAGCAGTTGTGAAATGCGCCGAGCTAATTGCATAATCCATCCATTATTTTTGGTTCATTTTGATTGTTCTTAAAACTATTGTGCGATAAAAGCGATTGTTGGAACTTTTTGTATTGCCGGCACGGCTCTGACGTAAAAACATTGGTTTGTCAGTCAGCTCAGCCCGCCAAATTAACATGTTCAATTTTCAATCGGGAGAGGTCAATTTCTCCCAAGCCTCTGGCGTGAGCTTCGCGCAGGAAGCCCAATTTTTCCGGAACCAGATCGAAAAGGGTTGCGCCGAAAGCATCTGTCGCCACCGGATCAACACCAGCGATTACTGTATTGATGGTTTTCACATCGTTCAAATTGCCGCCCTGAGGTCCGTTTCTCAGCAAAATGCGAACCGCATCGATAATTGTTAATTGAGGCTTAATCAGCGTATTCAGATCAACGATTTTAACATCAAAATGATTATGCAGAGCGCCGCGATTACCGCCGATTACGCCCATTAAGTTTTTCATCCCCAGCGTAACCCGACTGAGCGAGTGATGTTTGGCAATGGGAACATTGATCATTACATCAGCCTGTAAAGCATCGCGGTAAATCTCCCACGATGTTAACATTTTTGCCTGGGGAATTTTGGTTTTCTGATATTTTTGTTGATACATAAAGCTAACGTCAGCGCCAGCGGCTTTTGCGGCTTCTTCGATCTGACTTCGCCGATAACAACGTCGCGCCTCATTGCAGGGGTTGTCAAATACCATGACTTTTGCAGCGCCGGCTTTTCTGCACAGTCGAATCACTTCAGCCACAACTTCCGGATTGGTGTTTGCCGCTTGTTCCGGCGCCCGGTCCCAGCCGATATTCGGTTTGACCAGCACGGTATTTCCCTTTTTCACGAACCGGCTCATTCCGCCCAGCATTTCCACTGCCTTGCGTATTAACGATGCCGGATCACTATTTTGCACCACTGCCAAATCCAACGGCATTGCTTCGTCAGTAACTTTTCCGATCAATTGCGGCATGTTCACAAATCCCGAAAAAGCCACAGTTGATAAACCTGTCAACTTGATAAAATCTCTCCGATTTATAAAAGACATGTTATTTCCTCCAGTAAATTTAAAATGAACTTCATTTATTATAATAGTTCAGCACTCTTAACTAATAATGTCATTCCGGCATGTTTTTAGCCGGAATCTCCTAAATATATGTGCAAATTAATATTTAAAAGTTCTATTATTGAGATTCCGGCATTCCGCTTCGCTCCATCCGGAATGACAGGTGAACTGTTACCATTTATTTTTTCTACGAATCGACAGCAATAACCGACAACCAATTGCTTGCATTCAAAAAACGCTCACTGCTGTTTCAAACAAAACTCCTCCAATCCGCGAAAAACGGCACGCGCCAGCCGGTCTAAAAACACTTCATCCATCAGCAACATTTCATCTTCGGGATTGGACATAAATGCGCCTTCAACAAGCACAACCAGCATGTCGGTTTGCCGGGTGACGAAATAATCCGACTGAACCCTGCCGAAAGGTTGCAAACCAATTTCAAGCAATTGGGGATAAACTGTCCAGGCCAGATCCATGTTTTGAGGTACAGTAAAATAGGTGCTGGCACCTCGAACCCGAGCTGCGTCAGATGTCGCGCCCACCGAATTATTGTGCAACCAACAAAAAATATGGGCATTTGCCTGTCTTGCTTTTTCCACCCGGTCCGCCAGACTCATCTGTACATCTTCCTCACGGGTTAAAACCACGGTGGCACCAGCGGAATCCAGCAGCGCAGCCAACTTTTTGCTATAAATTAAATTAACATCCTTTTCCATCAATCCGGTAGAGCCCACAGCGCCCTTTTCAACACCGCCATGGCCGGCGTCCAGGGCAAAAACGAGATCGGCAACCGGGCTTTGCGGCGGGGTCGCGATCTTCGGCGCCCGGCGAATTTCCAGAATCATCCTGCCGGAGTCGAAGCGAACGCGATGCCCCCACTGTTGCCGCTGATTCAATTCCACAAACAATTTGAACACATCAGCGCCAACCTGCTGCCAGCGAATTAGCTTGATGGTGGCATCGGCCTCCGGATAGCTAATCCATTGCGAAGTCAAACGGGCGCCATATACAGTAAGCTCTAATCGGGCAGGATCAATGGTTTGTTGAACCGTGAAAGGACAGCGGGTGTTTATATTCATGTTCAATTGAATCCAATCCTGATTATAGCTAATCCAGGGCAGACCAATGGATGTTTTTGGAGTTGGCGTCCCAACCGGCAGAAGACGCATTGCTGTTCCATTAATATAAGCGTATTCATTTTCAGAAAGCCGTACTTTCAAATGCTTATTACGCTCGCCGACGACATGAAACCGAACGCCCGGGGGCAAAATTGACATAACCGTAAACGCGTAAGGCGTTGGTTTCAAATAGGTTTGTTCTATTGTCTCGCCAATCAGCGGAATTTGATCCGGAATTACCGTTACCAGTCCGCTAGATTTGGCTTTGGCTTTTTTACCGTCGATCCCTTTTAATTCAAATTGAACCGATTTCCCACTGACGATTTTTTTCGAATACAACCTCACCACACCGCTGTAAATTCCTTGCATGCCCTGAGCTTCCTCGGGATCCAGTTCTGTCATTGGGATGTTTTTGCATAACTTATCAATTTTGAACATCGCTCTGCCGCCGGGGCTCCCTTTAAAACGAACTTCCAGCACGTCGCCGGATAGCAGCTTCACCGGATTGTCAGGCCAGATAATTCTGTTATCGATCTCGGTTGGGCGTGCCGGACTGATCGGGAGCGGCGGCTCACGAAACAGCTTTAAAACCGCGGTCGTGTCTCCCAACGAATCCGAAGCTGTAATAATAATTTCATTATCGCGCGGGCTTAATTTCACCCGATCCACAAAACCACCGGAAGCATAAACTTTGACCGGAATTTGATTGATATTCACCATTGCGCCCGGTCGGGTGCTGCCGGAAATGCGAATTTGTGAATAATTTACCGTGTCCGGGCTTGAGGGAAAAATGATATTCAACAGCGGTCTCACTGTGGTGCTGTCCTGTGCGATGGCAGGGTGATGAATTCCCATCATCAACAAACAAACTGCGATCAAACCGGCTCGATTCATTTTTTTTATCATCCTTCCTGTAAAAAACGATTTCATTGTTTCAATATCTGCAAAATTTGATCCACAGCCAACTGCTGTTGTTCGCCGCTGACCATATTTTTCAGTGACGCCTGGTTTTTCTCGACCTCATCCGGTCCCATGATGATGACAAAGGGAATGCCCAATTTATCAGCATATTTAAACTGTTTTTTTAATCCACCGCTCTCGAAATACAGCTCAGCATTAATGTCTGCCTGTCTTAATTTTTGTACCAATTTTATCGATGCTGATTTGGTGCTTTCATCAAACATTGTAACCAGTACTTGGGTCATGGTTTTGGTTTGCGGCAGCATGTCTAATTCTGTCATCACGTCAATGATGCGCTCAATTCCCAGCGTGGTGCCGGTCGCCGGAATATTTTCTCCCAGAAACATGCCGATGAGCTGGTCGTATCTTCCACCGCCAGTGAGTGAGCCGATTTTTGGCTCTTCCACAATCGATTCAAATATTGGACCGGTGTAATAAGTCAAGCCGCGCGCCAGGTGCAAGTCGACCAGATAATTTTCCGGCGCTATAGCCATTGCCGCCAAATATTCAATCAATTCGCTGGTCTCGCTGACGCCTTCACTACCGATAGGTGAAATTTTCAATACTGTCGAAACATCGTTCAATACCGTCGCGACGTCCCCGGAAATCTCCAAAATGGGCAAAATTTTAGCGATAGCAGATTCCGCAATATTGCGTTGTTTCAATTCGGCAACCACACCATCAACGCCAATTTTTTCCAGTTTATCGATAGCAATGCAAACTTCGGTTCCCAGCTCCGGATTGACGCCGGAATATTCGACAATGCCGCTGAGTATTTTTCGGTTGTTGATCTTAATTTTAAATTTATAAAAACCGAGCTTCAATAAAATTTCATTGATGATGGCGATGGTCTCCGCATCCGCCAACATCGATGCACTGCCCACGTTGTCGGCGTCACATTGAAAAAATTCCCGGTAACGGCCCTTTTGGGGGCGCTCGGCGCGCCACACCGGTTGAATCTGGTAACGCTTGAAGGGCAGGGTAATTTCATTGCGGTACATGGCGATCACCCGGCACAGCGGAACCGTAAGATCGTATCGCAAGCCAAGATCAGCGACTTCCCGAAAATCACCAAAACTGAATTGGTTCAGCTCTTTGCCCAATTTTTCGATACCGGTCCCACGCTTTAAAATTTTAAACATCAACTGATCGCCTTCATCGCCATATTTTCCTGATAAAATATCGAGTTTTTCAATGGAGGGTGTTTCCAGTGGTTGATAGCCGTATTTTTCAAAAACATTTTTAATGATATTTATGACATATTGCCGTTTCAGCATCTGCTCCGGTAAAAAATCTCTGGTACCTCTGGGGATACTCGGCTTGATTAATTCCATTCAATTTCCTCCGTCAATCCTTTTTTTTAATATCATTCTGCATAAGCTTAAGCTGCACCATGCCCATCTTGATTCAGCATTCGTTCAAAAAATGGGTTAAATTCAACATTCCCGCCAGAAAGGATAATCCCGACTTTTTTGTTCGTTACCTTCAATTTCTGAAACAATAAAACCGC
>DSAU01000560.1 GCA_011046315.1 bacterium | reverse complement strand
ATAGCGGGGGAACTTTATCCGGGTATATTGCTGAAGCTTATCGTGATTAATCTCATGAATTTCTCCGCTAAAAAGCGTCACCTGAAATAAGCCGGTCTGCTTATTCACCAATATTTCGCCATTCCGGGCAACAATGGTTCGATTTATAGCAGGATCACTGCGATCATAAATCTGAACCCCCTCCACCAGCGACAAGCCCTCTTGCTCTTTGAGCCCTTCCACCCGAATTGAAATATCTGGAATATCTTCATAAAGATAGCCGGGCTCAAGGCTGACCGTTGGCCTTTTCAATGTAATATCGCGAGCTAATAACCGGAGCCGATGGTTTGCATCGGGTAATACAAAATTGTTAAACCAAACAAGAAACAGCACCAGTGCAATCGAACACCAGATCACCGGTGAAATTATACGATACAGGCTTATTCCGGTTGATTTAATGGCAGTAATCTCATTATCGGCTGAAAGTTGGCCGAACGCCATCAGACAAGCCATCAATACGCTCATCGGGACCGCCAACGCCACGATCCATGCTAAATTGAGCGCAAAAAATTCAAGGATTACCCAGAAGTTCAGCCCTTTACTTAATATTTTGCCCAGCTCTTTAAAAACTAAATTGAGCATGAATACTAAGGTGATGATAAAGAAACCGAACAAGAAGGGACCGATATGTTGGCGAATAATATGTCTTGATAAAATGTGCATAATTTTAAAATAACTTGGGAACTCAGCTATTGTGTGTTAAGTTACAATATACGTAAATCGCTAAATTTTAGCAAGCTGTTTTATCCATGCCGCATATTTTTTACACAATCGAATTGGCTCAGAAATTAACATTCGCCCTCAAGGAGGTTATCAGTTAAACTTGTTATTGACTCAAGTGTTTCATAGTAAAATTTATGATTTTTAGTAAATTAAGCGTTAGCACTCGCTTAATTTTTTATTAACGAGCAGACAGGCTGTTTCAACTGATAATATTCCTGTCGCCTCTTAAGGTCCCGTCTGTGCTATTCTGAATAATTTCAATAAATTCAATAAAATTAAGGATGGATATTTTTTACTGGGGTATTTTTTTGTGAACATTTACCCTAACAGCAAGTTTAACTAAATAATTCGGAACGATAATTTACCATCAGCATAGCAAGAGTAGATGAGACAAAAGGTAAAAACTGGATCGAAATCTGCGCCAAGTCTCGTATGGATGATTTTGATCATCATTCATTGTATTGTATTCCAATCAATCGAAAACGTTATTGCTTCCGAAAACCAGTACATCGGGCTGCGACTGCCTACCGGTGAACAATATGGGATGAGGTTGTATACCAAACAACTGGCGCGTGGATTGTCGATATTAGATTTTACAGAGCCCACACTGCAAAGCCCTCCCAAATCCATAAAACGCGATGTAAAAATTGACAGCGTTGGACATCAAGTAACCATTGAGGAAAAGACTTTTGACGTCTCTTTGCACTTGCCCGCGATATATTCTCTCAGCGAATATACACAATATTGTCTGAACCAAAATGTTGGAATCGTCTGGCAGGAATACAAGATAAAAAAATTAACCGGAGACCGTACCGAGCGCCGCGGCAAAGACGGAATTGAAATCGCCATACCTGTTAAAATACGCAGCCGGACATTTCAAACCATTTTCGGCGGGGACCAGGTTTCGCTATCCGTCACCGGTCAAATCAACATTCGCGGTGGCTTCCGCCATGAAAAACGCAGCCAGGTGAAAACTGCCATCAACCGGGGATCAGACTACAACTTCAAAATGGAACAGACGCAACAATTTCGCGTCACTGGTAATATTGGCGAAAAGGTCACCGTGAGCGTGGATCAGGACAGCGAACGGCCGTTTGATTTCGAAAACACCATCAAACTGGATTACAAAGGCTATGACGATGAAATTATCCAATCGATTCAGGCTGGAAACATTTCGTTGTCTTTGCCAGCCACGCGCTTTGTTTCCTTTAGCGGGCAAAATAGCGGACTTTTCGGAATTAAATCACAGGCGCAGATCGGCAATTTTCATCTCACCACCATCGCCAGCCAGGAAAAGGGCGAAAATAAAACCCTGACCATATCCGGCGGCGCTGAAGAGGGTGTCTATAATATCAAAGACTACAATTACACGCGGGGCATTTACTTCTTCGTCGATGATGTTTACCGCGACAATTACTTTCCACTAAAAAACGGTGTTCACCAATACCAGGTTGAAAACATCATCACAGATCTGGAAATCTATAAATCCGGACCGCTTTATGAACACAAACAAGGTCGTATCTATGGCTGGGGACAGCTAAATCCCAATCCTGACAACCCGGACACATCGATTGTCGATCAGGAAAACGCCAATGGCTATTGGATTCGGCTTGAAAAAGATGAGTACTTTTTGGAAACCTCACTGGGATTTATCCGGCTGCGCAACGCCATTAGTGATGGTGAGATGCTGGCAATCGCCTATCGCGACAGCTCCGGCAGAACTGTGGGGGACATTAATTTTGACGCTCAAACTGATAATATCATTTTTCTAAAAATGTTAAAGCCCAAGACCCCTCGTCCCAGCGACCAAACCTGGGATTTGATGTTTCGCCACATCTACTATCTCGGATCGAGAAATATCGACCCGGATGGTTTTGAAGTCAAAATTTTTTTCGCGCCTTCATCGGGAGACGATCAGGAAACAATTAATACCAGCGATGGACCCATGACCTATTTGAGACTATTTGGATTGGATGAAGTTGACCAGAGCGGGAATAATATTCCTGACAACATAATCGACAATAATAATAACATTTTACGGCTGGGCCAGGGGGAACTGGAATTTCCCAGCCTGCGACCATTTGCCGATACGCTAAACACAAGGTTACCGCGCGATAAATATGTTTCGGCGATGTACGACACCCTGAATCAGAGCTATATCGCCAATGAAAGTAAATTTTATATTCAAGTCAAGTCCAAAAACCGAAGCGCCAATTATGATTTGGGCTGGAACGTGATCGAGGGTTCTGAAGAAGTTACCTTAAACAGCGCCCGCCTGGTTAAAGACAAAGACTATATTATCGACTATTACTCCGGGAAATTGACCATTTTGCGCGATGAAGCCACCAGCCCGTCGGCAAACGTCGAGGTGAATTACCAGCGCAATGAAATGTTCCAGTTGGAGAAAAAAACCTTAATGGGAATGCGCGGCGAATATAAATTTTGGGACAACTCGTTTATCGGCGGCACATTTTTATATTTGAACCAAAGCACCATGGATCAGAAAGTTCGGGTGGGAAGAGGACCGATGCGAAATATGATCTGGGATGTGAATACGGCGTTACAATTCGAGCCCAATTTCATTACCAAAGCCATTAACGCTTTCCCGATCATTGAAACCAAACAACCTTCAAAATTAAACTTCGAAGGTGAAGTTGCGCAGATCATCCCCAATCCCAACACGCTCAACAACTCCGCCACCGGGGACAACAACGGCGTCGCATACATCGATGATTTTGAAGCCGCAAAGAAAATCACCCCGCTGGGCGTCATCTACAGCAGTTGGCGCCGGTCGTCATCACCGCTGGAAGTTAAGAAATTACAAAATCCACAAACAAATATGGGCACGGTTCTTCATGTGTATAAACGATATGGCAGATTGATCTGGTACAATCCTTACGAACAGGTTGCCATAAAAGAAATTTGGCCCAACCGGGATACGCATAATCCGAATACGCCGCAACGGGTTCACGTTTTAACAATGGATTTCACACCGGCCGACCGCCCCGATGATCCGGAATATGAAAAACCGCAATCCTGGGCTGGAATTCAAAAATGGTTATCCTCCGGCTATGCTGATCAGACCGACAGCAAATTTCTGGAAATCTGGGTACAGGGAAACGCCGGCAGATTGAATATCGATCTGGGGCTAATTTCCGAGGATATTATCCCCAACGGCAGACTGGACAGCGAGGATATTCCTGAAAATGGGATCCGCAACGGACTGCTCGACCCGGGCGAGGATGTGGGGCTCGATGGAATGGCCGGAAATGATCCCAATGATTTTTGGGACATTAACGGCAACGGAATTCGTGATGATGGCGAACCGCTCAGCTATGACGACTATTATTACACCCCCGGCAGCTACGACTATTCCGGCATCAACGGTACTGAGGGCAATGAAAATGATCCCGGCGGACGACTTCCGGATACCGAAGATTTTAATGGCAATGGTTCGTTGGACATGATCAACGACTTTTTCAGATTCACTTTCAGTCTGGCAAAAGATCATCCGGACACCATGTTCATCTCTGGTGGTCAGGAAAATGAATACGGCTGGCGCCTGTACCGGGTTCCGTTGAATGAGTTCAAATCGATAGGAAACCCGGACTGGTCGCGCATTGAATATGCGCGTATCTGGATAGATAGCTGCTTTGCTAAAACCGTTTTACGAATTGCCGAAATTAACCTGGTGGGCAATGACTGGAAGGAAATGGGGGTAATGGCAGATGATTTCAGCCAGGTCGACACGAAAAATGACACCACTGTCGTCGCAGCGGTCACCAACACTCACGACAACGACGATTATATTCCGCCGCCGGGCGTAAGCGGTGTCAAAGACCGCATCACCAGAGTCGAAGCCAAGGAACAATCACTCATCCTCCGAATCAGAGATTTAGAGCCGGGCGCCAGCGGTATCCTCCGCAAAACTTTTTTCCAGGCAGAAAATTACATCAATTATGATAAAATGAAAATGTTCATTCATGGCGGAGACGCTTACGGAAGCGGCTTTAGTAAAGACAAGACCAGCATCGAACTTTTTCTCCGTTTTGGATCAGATGACAACAATTATTACGAATACCGGGCGCCGGTATTTGAAGGTTGGGAAGGCAACAACATGGAGATCGAACTTAATGACATGGCAATGTTAAAACTGACTCAACCTGATTCCGTCACCGGATTGCGCGAGAAAATATTTGAAGACGGCAGACGATTTCGCGTCAAAGGCGAACCTTCGCTGACCAATATCCGACAATTGATCCTGGGTGTTAAAAACATCACTCTGCCGGATTCATCCGGACATCCCGCTTATGCCAATACACTGGTCAGCGCTTTTAGTGGCGAGGTCTGGGTGAATGAACTGCGGCTCTCCGATGTTAAAAAAGACAAGGGCATGGCTTTCCGGGCGCGGGTCAGTTTTCAAGCTGCCGACCTTTTTTCTCTCAACGCGGAAATCAACCGAAAAGATGCCGACTTTCACAATGTTAACCAGCGATTTGGCGGCGGAAACAATGAGTGGAGTCAAAACCTTTCCGGAAACCTGGCGCTGCAAAAACTCCTGCCCAGGTCATGGGGATTATCAATTCCTGTCAACTTTAATTATTCGGAAAGAAAATCAACGCCAAAATATCTCCCCGGCAGTGATATTCTGGTAACCGCAGACACACCGGATTCGGTAATGGAAAAAATTCGTAACGAAAGCATAACCAAAGGCTACGGTGTTTCTTTAAGTAAAAATACCCGTTCAAATAATTTTATTATTAAAAACACCTTAGATCGTGTTTCAATTAGTTATAACACAGCCAATTCGCACAGCATAAGCTCCACGCACCAATATCAGGACCGAACCACACACACTGCAAATTTCAATTACAGCCTGGTATTTCCTAAAGATAAATATATTGAACCCTTTAAGTGGCTCAACAAAATGCCTATCTTGAACAAATTGTCGGGCGTCAAATTGACCTATTTGCCCACGACATTCAGTGTAAAAGCATCCGGCAATCGTTCACAATCAAAATCGCTAACCCGTTCAGGCGTTGAAACCATTAATGAAACCTTTATTATCTCGCGAAGTTTTCAAACCGGCTATGATCCGCTGAGAAGCGTGTCGTTGGATTTTTCGCGAAATTATAAATCAGACATGCGCGATACACCCGACGCACTGGAAACTCTTTCGCAATTTAAATTTGGTCAATTGACTGATTTGGATCAATCATTTAGCTTTAAATTTAATCCCAATTTGTTTCGGTGGCTGAAAACAAACTTCTCCTATTCCAGCAATTTCAAATTTTCAAATAATCTTCAACTCAGAGAACGCGGAAAAAGCGCGTCAAACAACTCATCGGCGCAGGCGTCTTTTACCTTTGATCCTGAAAACATGATCAATTCGCTGTTCAAGAAATCCACTGGCCGTGCGCCGCAAAGAGGCAGGCGGCCGACTCCCGGAAGAGGCGGAGCTCAAAAAGCTCCACAGGACGATAAAGACAAACAGGAACAAGGCGGCGGCTTTAGCCCGATTGGGATGATTGGCGATGGGATCAGCTTTATCACCAGCAGAATCAAACCCATCACGATGAATATTACTCAACGCGATAACATCAGCAGTTTTGGCTTGTCTGATTCTTTGAGAAGTATGCCCACATGGGAATACATGTTTGGATTTGAACGAAATCCGGGAATGGGACACGTTGCCGATGTCGGCACCAACATCGGATCAGATCGCTTAACAAAATCTATTTCACTATCCAGCGGACTTAAAATTATCAAACAACTGGACATCTCGCTGAAATACAGCTACGATGAAAACCAAAACAGGACAACCACTACCACTGGTGGAAATTCAACATCCTGGTTTTACACTGAAAATGGCAAAGGGTTCGCGATTCCGGAATGGACGATTCGATATTCCGGTTTAGAAAAGATGTTCTTCTTGAAAAAAATAGCCCAGCAAATCAGCTTTGACCATAATTTTTCGGGAAACAAACAGGAAGCCTGGCAACTGCAAAACCACATCCAACAAAAAACCAAGGAATCGTACACTAAAAACTTCAGACCGTTAGCCGGGCTCAACTTCCGAATGGTAAAAAACATTACTTTGAACATGAGGTATAATTGGTCAGAAAGTGTCAATTTAACTTTGCAGGGCGGTTCTGGTGGACAGCGAACCCTGTCATCCGACCTGTCCGTTTCCGCATCGTGGTCGCACACTGGCGGATTAAGGATTCCGCTGCCGTTCTTGAAAAACAAAGAGTTGAAAAACAGCGTGGATGTTTCTGTTACCTTCAGCATGAACTCCAACTCCAGCTTTCAAAAAATTCGAGGACAGGACTGGACTGAAACCGACATGCGAGAAAGCTGGACCTTTGAACCGAACGTGAACTATTCATTCAGCCGAAATGTCCGTGGTGGAATGCATTTTAAGGTGGGAAAAAATAAAAACAAACGGATCGGTGACACATCGCTTCAAGAATTAGGTATCAATGTAACCATCGCCATCCGGGGATCGTAAATGTATAGAAAAATAATCAAAATTTTCAGTCGCAAACAGGGCTGTTTAAAAAAGAAGCCGGCGAATTTTATTGCCTGGCTGATCGTACTTTTACCGATGACCACAGTGTGTCAAAATACAAACTTTCCGGAATTTGATCCAGGGCGCGCGTTTTCACATTTAAAAAAGCAATGTGAATTTGGAGCACGAGTACCGGGCACAGCCGCCCACCGAAACTGTCTGGAATACCTGACATCAACATTGCGCAGCTACGGAGCTCAGGTCACGACTCAGCCCTTTCAAATAACCATGCGGGGAGAAACAACGCCGGTGACCTGTTACAACATCATCGCGAATTTTCATCCGAACAATTCGTGTCGGGTATTGCTGTGTGCCCATTGGGACACTCGTCCTTGGGCCGACCAGGATCCGGATCCCGCTAATCACAGCAAACCAGTTCTCGGCGCGAACGATGGCGCTTCCGGCGTCGCTGTGTTGTTGGAGATTGCCCGGTTGATACATTTATCGCCCCCAAAATTTGGCGTCGATATTGTTTTTTTCGATGCTGAAGATTTGGGAAGCTATGGCGACAACGAAACCTGGGCGCTGGGATCAAAACAATTTGCCAAAAATCTTTCCCGGCGTTATCGCCCCGAATTCGCCATTCTACTCGATCTGGTCGGCGATTCAGATCAACAACTGTATATCGAAAAAAATTCTTATCAATATGCGAAAAACATCGTCGACATGGTCTGGAACACAGCCCAGCGATTAGGAATCCACGAATTTATTCCCGAAGTCAAACACGATGTTTATGATGACCACATCAACTTGCTGGAAATCGGAATTCAATGCATCAACATCATTGACTTTGATTACAAATACTGGCATACCATCGAAGATACTCCGGACAAATGCAGCCCGCAAAGTCTCGACAATGTGGGCCGCGTACTGGTGGACATACTTTATCGATAAGCTTAATTCATGATATTTTTAAAAAAAATATCAGCGTCAACACCATAAAAATACAATCCGAAATTTTCATTTAGGAGGATCAATGAACGTATTATCGATACTTGTAAAGGGCGGCATTCTGATGATCCCGATTTTTTTGTGCTCGATGATCGCTATCTTTGTGATCATTGAACGTTGGTTATTTTTGCGAAAGTTGCGCATCAATGCTCGCAGTTTCGTACTTCAAATAAAATCGCTCATCTTGAAAAACAAAATGACCGATGCCATCATTCTCGCAAAAAAAACCGCCTCACCGGTCGCTGCGATCACCAAAGCCGGGCTTGAACGTCACAATCGTCCCCGAGAAGAAATCAAGGAAGCGATTGAAAGCGCGGGTAAATCAGAAATCTATCAACTTGAATCCAACCTGGGGATTCTGGGAACAATTGCTGCTATTGCCCCGCTATTGGGCTTTCTCGGCACTGTAACCGGAATGATTCGGGCATTTATTCAAGTGCAGAACCTCGGCGGCAACGTAGACGCCAGCGTTCTCGCCGGCGGTATTTGGGAAGCATTGGTTACCACGGCAGCAGGATTGTCAGTGGGCATTCCCTGTCTGATATTCTATAATTGGCTGCAAAGTAAGGTCGAATATTTCGTGTTTGAAATGGAAGACAACTCATCGACCATCCTTGATATGCTATTTCAACGAGGAGAAAAATTAAATGAACTTTCAAACGAATAGAAAAAAGATAATCGCCTTTTCGACAATTTCGCTCACCGACATTGTGTTGCTGTTGTTGATTTTTTTCTTGTTATCATCCTCGTTTTTTGTACAACCGGGTTTGAGAATTAGCCTTCCCAAAGCAGT
>DSAU01000243.1 GCA_011046315.1 bacterium | reverse complement strand
GGCCTCAGGATGTAAGCCGGGATTTTATTCAATTTGAACTGTCAGTTCAAACCCGAGCTGGTTTGACTGCTATTTCCCAGGGTGAACAACATCAGACCGGCTCGGGCAGTTTTGAATTTGTTCCGCAGCAACCATTGCCGCAGCTTTCTCTGGTTATCGGGGACTACGAAAAAAAATCAATCACTGTGGATAGCATCCAATATAACCTGTTCAATCTGAAACGGCATGACTATTATGCTGAATATTTCACCGATTTGGGAGATACGATTCCGGCTCTGATTCGCGAGCAACGTCAGGATTATGAGAGTAAGTTGGGTTTGAATTATCCCTTTGCGAGATTTTCGGTGATCGAAGTACCGGTTCAATTTTATCATTATCAGCGAATCTATACCACAGCTATTGAAGCCCAACAGCCGGAAATAGTGCTGGTTCAGGAAAAAGCGATTTTGATGAATGGGGCTGACTTTGACAATCAATTCGGTTGGCAGAAACGGCGTCTGGAACGCAGCAATCAAACCCTGACTGATCAGGAAAGTCAGAGCGAAGTTTTTGTAAACTTTATTCGCTCCGGATTTTTAAACAGTGGATTTCGAGGACGATTTTTTCCGGAAGAAATGTTGACGCTGAAAACAGATTACCACATTTTCCCCAACTATTATACTTTTGTCAATCATTTTAAATCTGATCGATGGCCTATTTTTAACATGGCATTGGAGTCATTTCTGAACCAGCGAACCGAAAGTTCGGTTGGCGGATTCAGGAGATTTTTCAGCGGACTTAGTAGCGAAGAGAAGGCAAACATCGCACTCATGGAGCAAAATCTGGCTGAAGTGCTCAGCGATCCTGACAAAAAGGATATTGTGATCGATGTTTTGAAATTAAAGGGAAAACATTTGTTTCAACTGATTGAAAGCAAGATTGCTGACCGGGAGTTTGATCAATTCATTTTTGACTTTATCAGGTCAAACCAATTCCGGGACGTAGATGTAGATCTGTTTGTTAGCTCGTTGAAGAAGCAGACCAATTTTGAATTGACCACTTTTTTTGACAATTGGTATCAGAGCCGAGAATTGCCCGGATTTCTGGTGGCGGATATTCAGGCGTATAAAATTCTGGATGACGACCGCACCAGATTTCAGGTTCGGTTTAAGGCGCAAAATTCGGAAACTGTGGAAGGATTGCTGTCGGTTTCATTCCGGATGGGCGGACGCCGTTTCGGTTTTGGCGGCGGCGGTCCCGATGAAATGCCTGAACAAGTTTTCAGTTTTGCCCCTGGTGAGATCAAAGAAATCGGCATTGTATTGGATGATGAACCGAGAATGTTGCTCATCAATACACTGGTGGCGAAAAATTTACCCAACGAGATCACTTATCGTTTCGACGATTTGGAAATGAATGAAAAAGCGGTTGCTTTTGAAGGTGAACGTATTGTGGACACTCCGATCCGCTTGGCTCTGCCCGGAGAAATCATTGTGGATAATGAAGACCCTGGCTTTGAGATTTTGACGCAACAGGAGCCAAATTTTTTAAAGAAATTGTTACAGCGCGAAAATGAAAAGGAAGAGAAGTATATCGGATTCAATTTCTGGCGGCCGCCGAGCCGGTGGCGTCTTTCCACCAGCTCTGACTTTTATGGCAGCTTTGTCCATTCGGCGCACTATATAAAAGCCGGAAGCGGCGATAAAAAAGTCGCCTGGTCCGCAGAAATTGAGGACAGTGGCAATTATGACGTGTATATTTACACTGCAGATATTCGCATGCCCTGGATGCGTGGCAGAGGCGATCGCGGCAGACAATATATTGAAAAATTTCATGTGACGATCTACCATGATGACGGTCAGGATGAGGTGGCTGTCAATGTAGAACAAGCTGAAAACGTCTGGACCTTTTTGGGAACTTATTATTTGTCAGCGGGGCGAGCGCGCATCGAACTGTCTGATAAAACCAAAGGCCGGCTGGTATATGCGGACGCGGTTAAATGGGTAAAACATTAACTTTAATCTGAATTGTTGGAATAAATCGCTGGTGAATACTCTGGGTATTTTTTAAGGAAAGAAAAAATGACTACAAAAATTATCAATGTGATTGTCTTGCTGATCGGGGCGCTGTTTTTACCGCTTACAGCACAACAACCGATAACGCTGGAACGTTCATTGGAGGTCGCCGTCAAAAATAGTCCTCAGATCAGACGCTATCAATTAAATCTGGAGCGGAGTCAACATGCGCTAAATGCGAGAACTGCTTCGCTAAAAACCCAGTTCAGCCTGAATCTGACTCCGCTGAGGTTCGATCAAACAAGGCGCTTCAATGATTTGTTTTCAACCTGGTATTCGACCCGAAGTACCTCATCATCGGGTTCGTTCACCATTTCTCAACCGCTTCAGTGGACTGACGGCACGCTGGAGCTAATTAACGCGCTGTCGTGGCAGGATTCTTACAGCGGATTTCAAGATATAACCGATAAATCTTATCGCAATTATCTTTATGTCAGCTACCGCCAGCCGATTTTTACCTACAACCGGACAAAATTGGACTTGAATGTACTTGAGCTGGACCTGGAAAATTCAGCGTTAAATTATGCAATTCAGCGGCTCTATTTGGAATATCTGGTCACGCAAAATTTTTATTCGGTCTATCAAAAAAAATCCAGTATGAGCGTTTCAATTGACGAGTACCAAAATCGGCAGCAAAGCTACAACATTATTAAAAACAAAGTGGAGGCGGGTCTGGCTGCGAAAGAGGAGTTGTATCAGGCAGAGCTTGATCTGACTTCCAGCAAATCCAAAGTACAAAATGCAGAGACCGATCTGGACAATGCTCTGGATGGTTTTAAAAAACTAATCGGGTTATCGATATTTGAGGATATTACCGTAACCGCTGACATAACGCACACTCCGGTCGAGATCGAAATTGAAAAGGCGTTGGATACGGCGTTAAAATACCGGATGGAATTACGGCAGCGCGAGATTGATATCGAAAATGCAAGGTATGATTTATTGCGCGCTTCTGCCACCAATGAGTTTCGCGGCGATGTTAATCTTTCCTACGGTATCATCGGCACCGATCCGGACCTGAAAAATGTATTTGATAACGCGGAAAAATCTCAGGCGGTATCAATTCAGTTTCAAATCCCGTTCATTGACTGGGGCTATCGAAAATCCACTATTGAAGCCTATAAGGTCTCAGTTCAAAGCCGGGAGCTTTCGTTTGAAGATCAAAAAAATGAAATCCTTATCGAAGTACGCCAGGCTTATCGCAATCTGAAAAACCTGGTCAATCAAATTGAGATCGCTGAACAGAACGTTCGCAACGCCCAGTTAACCTACGATATCAATCTGGAACGTTATGAGAACGGCGACATCACCAGTATGGATTTGAATCTTTTTCAGAATCAATTATCTCAAGCCAAGATGAGTAAAATTAACGCGCTCATTAACTATAAATTGGAACTTTTAAACATGAAGGTGCTATCGCTTTACGATTTCGAGCGGAATCAACGGGTGGTTACGGATATGTTGGAAGCGTCGGCTATTTCGAATAAAAAATAAGCAGAAGGAGCTCATTGTGAACAGAGTTATCAAATATTTATTGTTGGTCGGAATTCTGGTGTTGGCAGGTTGCGGCGGTCAACAGGGGGATACAGGTGTGGAGATTGCTGCGCCGGTGTCTGTCGAGGAAATTAAATACAAACCGATCGAGGAATTTTTTACTAGCACCGGCACGGTTAAGGCAATTCTAGAAGCCACTCTAAAATCGGAGACCTCAGGTTTTTATCGATTGGCAATGAATCCCAAAACCAAACAACCATTTGCTTTGGGAGACGTTGTGGAAAAAGGGCAGGTGATCATTTATTTGGACAATCCGGAGTTGGAAAGCTCCATCATGATCGAATCCAGACTGCTGGAATTGGAGGTTTCTCAACAGGAGTTGGAAAAACAGAAATCACTTTATGAAAAAGGCGGTGCGACCTACCGTGAATTGAAAAACGCCGAAAAAAACTACATGAACGCCCAGTATAATTATGAGAACGCCAAAATCCAGCTCGAGAAATTAAAAATTAGCGCGCCGTTCGATGGCGTGATCGTGGATTTACCGTATTACACGCCGCGAACAAAAAATGACGCCGGATTGCGAATGGTGCAGATTATGAATTACAGCAACTTATACTTGGATGTGAATTTGCCGGCAAAATCGCTCGGTGAAATCCGTGTCGACCAGCCGGTGCGGGTGATGAATTATAGTTTGCCCGATGATACGTTGCTGGGAAAAATTACTCAGGTTTCACCAGCGCTTGATCCGGATACTCGTTCGTTCAAATCTTCGATCGTTATTGACAATCCGGATTGGCGATTGCGTCCCGGTATGTTTACCAAAGCTGAAATTATCGTTGCCAGCAAAGACAGCGCCATCGTCATTCCCAAAGACATCATCCTGGCAAAACGGCGCGGTAAGACCGTATTTATCGTGGATAAGGGCGCGGCAGAAGAACGGGTTATTTCAACCGGACTGGAAAACCCCGAATTTGTCGAAGTCACCAATGGCTTGAAATTAAATGACCGTCTGGTGGTCAAAGGTTTTGAAACACTGCGCCACCGATCAAAGGTAAGAATTGTCAGATAATCCCTTCGGCTTTACGACACTGTAGATTGATTTTTCTGAAAACTTAACCAACAACATCGATAATGAGTGGCATCTGATCAATCGATATGAACTCATCACAAAATTGAAATAAAATAATTATGCGAAAACTGACAGAATTTTCAGTAAAATATCCGGTAACCATTCTGATGATGGTATTGGCAGTCATTCTGCTGGGGTACATATCATTTCAAAAGTTGGGTGTTGATCTGTTCCCGGATTTAAACAATCCCAAAATATTTGTCGAGATAAAAGCCGGAGAGCGACCTCCGGAGGAGATCGAAAAGCAGTTTGTTGAAAGCATAGAGTCGTTAGCCATTCGGCAGAAAAAAGTGATTCAGGTTTCTTCTGTTACCCGTGTCGGCTCGGCTCAGATTACCGTGGAATACAGTTGGGACGCTGACATGGATGAGGCGTTTTTGGATCTGCAAAAAGCTCTCACCAGTTTCGGCCAAAATGCGGACATCGACGAACTGACCATTACCCAACACGATCCCAATGCGGCGCCGGTAATGTTGCTCGGACTTTCCCATTCCCAGATTGATGATATGGACGATTTGCGGCGGATTGCAGAAAATTATCTGCGCAATGAATTGGTGCGATTGGAGGGAATTGCTGAAGTCGAACTGCTGGGCAAGGAAGAAAAAGAGGTGGTGATCGAAACCAATCCTTATCTGTTGGAAGCTTATAATTTGACGCCGTCAACTGTTACCAGCCGGATACAAAGTTACAACCGTAACGCCTCTGGTGGATCGATTGTTGAAATGGGAACAAAATATATTATCAAAGGGATCGGGGAGTTTCAATCGCTTGATGATATCGGCAAAGTTATTGTCGCCTATAAACAGCCCGAAAGTCTGCTCCCGACTCAGTCCGCATCGTTGACAGAACGCGTTCCCGTCTATCTAAAAGACGTTGCCCGAATCCATTTTGAAAACAAAGACCCGGAAAACATCGTCCGCGTTAATCACCAACGCTGTATGGGATTAGCGGTTTATAAAGAGACCCGTTTTAATACGGTTAAGGCAGTCAATGAGCTGAAAGCAGCGTTAGTTAATTTACGCAAGGCATTGCCCGGCTATGAGTTGACAGTGATTCAAGATCAGGGAGAGTTTATCAGTACCGCGATTGCGGAAGTGCGGCAAACATTGTTGATCGGTGTGTTGTTAGCGGTGCTGGTTTTGTTTATCTTTCTGCGTCGAATCGGGACGACGTTTATCATCAGCCTGGCGATACCGATTTCCGTTATTGCCACTTTTAACTTGATGTATTTTAAAGGACTGACGCTCAATATCATGACGCTGGGCGGACTGGCGTTGGGCGCCGGGATGCTGGTTGATAATGCGATCGTGGTGATGGAAAACATTTATCGCAACCTGGAATCCGGAATGTCCTTGAAAGAGGCGGCGATTCAGGGCACGTCGCAGGTCGGGGGCGCGATTACCGCGTCGACAATTACGACCATCGTGGTGTTTTTGCCGATCGTGTATCTGCACGGCGCTGCAGGAGAGTTGTTCAAAGATCAGGCGTGGACGGTTGCTTTCTCGCTGCTGTCTTCGCTGGTAGTGGCAATATTGGTAATCCCGATGCTGAGTGTGCGGCTGCTGAAAAAAGCAGCCCCGGTTAATCAGCAATCGAAATCGATTCAATTTCCCGGTTTTGCTGTGTTTTTAAGAGGTGTTTTGGAAAAAAGGTGGATTGTTATTGCAGCAGCAGCCGTTCTGGTGGTGGCGGCGATTATTTTGATACCGGTTGTTGGCAGCGAATTTATACCCAAAACCGATGTCGGGGAATTTGCGATTGAATTGAAGCTGCCGGAGGGGACTGAATTGCGGCGCACCGAGCAGACAGTGCAAAACATCGAGGAAATCATCGCGGATTTGCTTCCCGGTCAGATTAAAACGATTTACAGCAAAATAGGTCCATCGACCAGTCTTGCTGCCGATCAAGCTTCGATTTTTGAGGATGAAAACACAGCCACCGTTAAAATAATATTGAACCGTCAGTCAGAACTTTCATCACAGCAGATCATAGAGCGCATTAGCAGCGTGCTGAACGATATTCCTGATTTGGAAGCGCAGTTTATTCAGGAACAGTCTGCGCTGCAAACCACGCTGGGCACCGAAGCCGCGCCGATTATCGTGGAGGTCAGGGGCGAAGATCTGGATGTTATACAAGAGCTTACTGAACAGGTCAGGCAAAAATTGGTTAATATGCCAGACCTGTTTAATATTGAAACCAGCTTTGATGAAGGCAGACCCCAGGTGGAGCTGGTCCTGGACAGGATCAGCGCCGGAATGTACAACATTGGCATCGATAATATCAGTTCGCAATTGAGAGATCTGCTCATGGGGCGCAGCGCCGGCCGCTGGGATCATGAAGGTGAGATGAAAGATATCACCCTGCGTCTGCCCAGAGTGGGGCTAAATCAGTTGGAAGATGTGGTCATTACTGAGGGCGACCAAAAAATTCGCCTGAGCCAGCTGAGCTCAGTTCGCATTTCCAATGCGCCCAGAGAGATTAACCGCAGAAATCAGGTGCGCATTGGCAAGGCACAGGCGCATTTGACAACCGAAAAACCATTTGACCACGTTGTATCCCAAATCGAGCGGGAATTGCAGGATGTTCATTTCCCGGGTGATTATAGCTATCAAATTGTGGGCGAAGAACAGAAGCGTAAACAGGCTTTTGACAACTTGAAGTTTGCATTGATACTCTCCATTGTCCTGGTGTACATGGTGATGGCGTCACAGTTTGAGTCGCTTATTCATCCTTTTACCATTTTGCTCACCATTCCGCTTGCCGGCGTGGGGGCAATTTTAATTTTCTTCGTTCTGGGCAAGACATTGAATATTATGGCATTTATCGGCATTATCATGCTGGCGGGAATCGCAGTCAATGATTCGATTATTTTGGTAGATGCAATCGGTCAACTCAGGCGGGAGGGATTGAGCCGTATTGACGCCATCATTGAGGCAGCCATGCGCCGGCTACGTCCTATTATCATGACCAGTTTAACCACAATTTTAGCGTTATTGCCGCTTACCTTCGGGTTTGGCGAAGGCGCTGCACTGCGCTCGCCGATGGCATTGGCAGTGATTGGCGGATTAATCACTTCCACAATCTTAACGCTGATCGTGATCCCGTGTATATATTCGGTTTTAGATCAATTGCGAAAAGCATAACCGAGAACCGTCAGTCATCGATCTAAAATTATATGAACCGCTTGACAGCGGCAAGAGAACGATCCGAGAATTTTGCCCGATCAACCAATGAATTTACCATAGCTTAAAAGCCTTGAAAATAAAGGTATCTGAAATTAATGAACATTATTAGAGTTATCATCAATCGAAAAACATTCATCAGCATGCTGTTTATCGCTCTGACCTTGCTGGGCTATATTTCATACAAACAGCTACCTGTGGAACTGTTACCGGATGCTGAGCTGCCGTTTCTTTTTATTCAGGTGAACGCGGTCCGGGAAGTTGATCCGGATTACATGGAAAAACAGGCAATCATCCCGCTGGAAGGCGCCGCGAGTACCATGGAGGGAATCGAGAAAATTGAATCGTTTGCCGACCGCCGGCAGGGCATGATTATGATCTATTTTAACCAGAATGTCAAGGTTAAATACGCCTACCTCAAGCTACAGGAAAAGGTCAATGCGGTCAAATCGTCGCTGTCCGATGAATTTTTTGTCAATGTAGTTAAAATTGATTTGCAGCAATTGTCCAATATGTTCATGTCAATTCAGGTGCGCGGCAGCGGCGGATTGGATCGCATCCGCGAGATCATCGATAAAAAAATCGTCCGTGAATTTGAGAACATCGACGGCATCGCCAATGTGGAGGTTTTCGGCGGCAAACAAAAGTCGGTGGAAATCATTCTGAGCGATGAAGCTACCGAAGCCTATAACATCACACCGGCGCAAATTCGAACCCTTGTTGCTCAAAACAGTCAAAGCAAAATCTTTGTGGGACAGGTGTATGAAAAAAATAAACAATATTTTGTCAATCTGGTCGCTGAATACACCGATGTCCATGCTCTCGAAAATATTGTGGTGCGACGGTCGGGCCCGGTGTTGTTAAAGGATGTCGCTGAAATTTATGTGGGGCACAAAGAGGAGACCTCGATCAGTCGCATCAATGGCAAAGAAGCCATTACCATGCAATTGATCCGTGACGCCCAGGTGAATTTAATCCAACTTTCTCATACAACCCGCTCAGTGATTGAACGGTTAAATGACCAGTTGAAAGCACAGGACATCGAGATCGTAATCCAGCAGGATTCCGCCGAAAACATGGAAAAAAACATCAATTTGATCATTCAATTGGCGATCCTCGGCGGCATTCTGGCAGTGATCATTCTATATTTATTTTTGAGGAATTTCAGCCTGGTTGCAGTGATTACGCTGGCAATCCCCATTTCCATTTACACCGCGTTTAATTTCTTTTATGCCAACGAAAT
>DSAU01000392.1 GCA_011046315.1 bacterium | reverse complement strand
GCCCTTCGGCGATGAGCGCGAAATTGGTATTGTTCCCTGGACTTCGGATTGGTATCAATTGCAACCATGGGAACAGGACGATAAGGGTTTTTATTATCACGCCCAGCGCCGTCGCTACGGCGGTGATCTCCAGGGAGTTTTGGATAAACTGGATTACCTTGAAGACCTGGGTATCAATGCAATTTACTTCAATCCTCTTTTTCAGTCGCCTTCGCTGCACAAATACGACGGCGCCAGCTTTCATCACATTGACGCCAATTTCGGACCAGACCCCGAAGGTGATCGGAAAATTGTTGCCGCAGAAATTCCTGACGATCCGTCCACCTGGCAATGGACCGCGGCGGACAAATTGTTTTTAAAGCTGCTTGAACAGTGTCATAATCGGGGGATCAGAGTTATCATTGACGGGGTGTTCAATCATGTGGGGCTCAACTTTTTCGCTTTTGTTGATCTTAAAAATAATCAACAAAAATCCAAATACGTTAACTGGTTTACTGTCAAATCCTGGGACGATCCAAATACTGATGAAGATGAATTTGATTACCAATGCTGGATGAATGTGCGCAGCCTGCCTGAAATCCGCGAGGATAAAAATGGATTTGACCGCGACGCCTGGAAATATATGCAGGCGGCGATTCGTCGCTGGATGGATCCCAACAACGATGGCGACTTCGACGACGGGATTGATGGCTGGCGGCTGGATGTCGCCGAGCAGGTGACCCGTGCTTCCTGGGTGAAGTTCCGCAAGCTGGTGCGATCGGTAAATCCTCATGCGTATCTCACCGGCGAAGTCTGGTGGGAAAAATGGCCCGAAAAGATGTTTAATGCTGCGGACTGGCTGCGCGGAGATATGTTTGATGCGGTGATGAACTATCGTTTTGCCGCTGCTGTTACTAAATTTATGATTGATCGGGAAAACCAGATTTCACCATCTCAGTTCGATCTCGAGTTAGAGCAAATCCGATTGGATTATCCCGATGATGTCAATTATGTGCTGCAAAATTTGATGGATAGTCATGACACCGACCGACTGAGCTCGATGATCGTCAATCCGGATCGAATTTATGGCCACAATAATACACTGCAAGCCAATCCCGAATATGATGTCCGAAAACCCCGGGCTAATGAATTAAAAATCCAGAAATTAATCGTTTTGTTTCAAATGACCTATGTTGGCGCGCCCATGATCTATTACGGCGATGAGTGCGGCATGTGGGGCGCCAGTGACCCGGATGAGCGCAAGCCGATGCTCTGGGATGACATGACCTATGACGATGAGATTCATCATCCGTTCGGCTATGAGAGACCCCGCGATCAAAATCAATTCAACCAGGATTTATTTCAATATTACAAGAAACTCATTCGCATCCGCCGCGAACATTCAGCTTTGATGCTGGGTAACTATAAAACTCTGATTGCTGATGATCAACGAAATATTTTTGGCTTTGAACGTAACTTTAACGATCAAAAAATTGTTGTCGTCTTAAATAATGCCGAGAAGATTCAAACTGTAATCCTTTCACTAAAGGAAAGAGAGTGGATGGATTTATTGACCGGTGACCGCTTTTTAACAATTGACGGAGAATTGACCACCCGGTTGGATAGCAAATCCGGATTGATTTTGATCAGCGGTTTGGAATCGAGATTAGCGCTGAAATGATGTCAATATGTTTGATGTTATAGATAGTTGATTTACGGTGAAATTTCAAACTCAGGTTGTTGGCAAATGATAATAAAAAAAATCATCCCAATTATGTTTTTGTTGTCGATCATCTTTGGTTGCGGAGACGGGAGAGACGATGATTATTTTGCCCGCGTCAACGGTGAGGCGATTACGGTTACTGAATATGAACAACAATTGGCTGATTTTATCAGAGTCACCGGAATAAAAGATAATCTCCAAACCCGACTGCAACTACTTGATCAATTAATCAACGAGCGGTTGATAATTGACAATTTCAGGAAAAAAAAGTTTAACCAGGATGATGATTTCAAACGCCGGGCAGAGAATATTCGCTCACAACTTCTGTTGGATGAATTTCGAAAACAGACATTTTTTGACACCATTTCGGTTGCAGAGCAAGAAATTACGCAGCGTTTTATCGAATATAATAAAAAAGTCAGCGCCCGTCATCTTTTCGCCAGAACCCGTGAAGAGGCGGATGCCCTTTATTTTCAATTGCAGCGGGGCGCGACGTTCGAGGAGCTGGCAAAATTAACCTTTCAGGATTCGACTCTGGCGCATAACGGCGGCTACCTGGGTTATTTCGGCAGAGGGGAAATGGATCCGGCTTTTGAAAAGGCAGCTTTTTCAATGAAAGTCGGAGAGCTATCATCGCCAGTGAAAACAGGTTTCGGCTACAGCATCATCAAGGTCGAAGCTGGATTTCAGATCCCGTTTACCAGCGAATCGGATTTTCAAAACCTGCGCCCTAATTTGATAAGGGAAATAAAACGTGACAAGGCTATCTGCTATGCTCAGCAATACGGCAAGCAACAGGCAAAAAAGTTGGCTGCAGAATTCGATAGTCAGCTTGTCGGACTGATCTTTGAAAAATTATCAAAGCCGGATGTTGATTTAAACCTGCGGAAATTTTCGGATGAAATAAAAATTGACACCGAGGTAGCAGGGCTATTGGAATTACCTGTTGTAACGTTCCGAACCGGAAGCTGGACAGTCCAAACCTGGCTGGAAAAAGTCCGTTATACTTCGTCGCGTCAGCAGCAGCGCATTCAGACTGAAGACGATTTGCAGCAGTTTATCCTCGGTTTGCTGGTCAGGGAACAGCTCATCCGGCAGGCAGAGGCAAAGGGAATTCAGCGACAGACTGAATTTAAAAATAAATTACGACACGCGATTGACCGTTTGATCATTACCCAAATGCGAACATCAATTATGGACACGACGACGGTTCCGGAGGAGGCAGCGCGCGAGAGCTTTATCAAAGATTCCACATATTATGTTTTCCCGGCAGAAGCCAATGTGAGAGAAATTTTAGTCGCCAGCCGCTCCGACGCAGAACAAATATTGAATCGCAATAATAACGGGGAATCGTTTGCGTCACTCGCCAGCGCGTATTCGTTGCGGGATTGGGCGCGCGAACGCGGCGGCGAATTGGGCAGCGCTCCCAGGTATAAATTTGGCGCGTTGGCTGATACTATTTTTAACCTCAAACCGGGAGAAATTTTAGGACCGTTAGAGATTGAAGGTTATTTCTCGTTAGTTCAAATGATTGATAAAAAGCCGGAACTACAAAAGACTTTCCAACAAGCGAAAGCGCAAATCGAAACCGAGTTGCTCTGGAACTGGAAAAAAATCAACTGGCATAACCATATCGATGAACTTCGGAGTCGCGCTTCGATTGAAATATTATCCGACAAGCTCAGGTGGTATGTTTTTGATCAGCTGTAAATTATCCAATTTCTGTTTGGAAAACAATTCGATCTTTTAAATGGGAGGATATCAATTGAAGAATCTGAACAAATCCGGATTTTTTCTGTTGGCGCTGTTGCTGCTGTTGAGCATATTTGATCCCAACGGTTTTTCCGGCACTACCGGTAAAATTGCTGGCTATATAAAAGATGCAGAGACTGGCGATCCACTGCCCGGCGTCAATGTTGTGATTGAAGGCACCATGATGGGCGCAGCGACAGACCTCAATGGATATTACGTGATTTTGAGCGTCCCACCAGGTCGCTATAGTTTATCAGCCTCGATGATCGGCTATCAGAAATCCACGGTCAACGTGGTCAAAGTCGCCATCGATTTAACGACAACCATAAATTTTGAACTGGGTACACAAATTCTTGATCTGGGACGAGAAGTGGTTATTACAGCAGAACGTCCGCTGGTAACCAGGGATTTAACCTCATCAGAATCCCGGGTGGATGCGGAACAAATCAAAAATCTCCCGGTGCAGCAGGTTTCCGAAGTGCTGAGTTTGCAAGCTGGCGTCACCGTGGATCGATACGGCGGCATTCACATTCGCGGCGGTCGTTCCTCAGAAGTCGCCTATTGGGTGGACGGCGTGTCGGTTACCGATGTCTATGACGGATCGGTTTCAGTTCAGGTCGAAAATGAATCGGTTCAGGAATTGCAGGTCATCAGCGGAACATATAATGCGGAGTATGGACAGGCAATGTCCGGCATCGTCAATATTGTGACCAAGGAGGGCGGAAACAACTACCACCTCAACCTATCAGGTTATGCCGGAGATTATCTCAGTTCGAACCAGGACCTTTTTTATAATATTAATGATAACAATTTTTTCGCCAATCATAATCTGCAGCTCAGCGCTGACGGTCCGCTGCCGTTTGCCAAAAATGTCAACTTTTTTATCACCGGAAGATATTACTCTAGCGACGGCTGGCTCTATGGGCAAAATAAATATTTGCCCAGCGGAGAACCCGGAGATAGGAAACCGGTCGCCATGAATTTTAACAACCGGATTTCAGGTCAAGCTAAAATTAGTGCGCGGTTGACGCCAACCATTAAATTAAGCATTGGCGCGCTGGCAAGCAAACTCCATTTCAGAGATTACAACCACAGTTTTAAATGGAATCCAACCGGCGATGTCGAAAAATATGATGATGGCTACAATTTGTCGATGATCCTGACCCATGCGCTCAGCAGCCGTTCGTTTTACACCGTTAGTGTTACCAACTATTACAAAGAGTTCAATGAGTACCTGTATCAGGATCCGTTGGATTCACGTTATATTCACCCGGATTCGCTGATCGTGCCCAGTTTTGCTTTTCATCATCAGGGCACCAACCTCCATCAATTCAACCGCAGCACCAATACACTGGTTGGCAAATTTGACTATACCATTCAGTTGAATCCGCTACATCAAATCAAGACCGGATTGGAGACCAGGTTACATGAAATGTTTCTCGATGATTTTACCCTGGTGGCAAAGCGCGATTCATTCGGGCTGGAGGTGCAGCCGTTTGAACCGTTCATTTTGGATGTGAATACCCCCAATCATAATCGATACACCAACCGTCCAATAGAATTTTCTGCCTACCTTCAGGATAAATTGGAATACAAAAGCATGATCGTTAATATCGGAGTTCGTTTTGATTATTTCAATTCGCGAGATAGATATCCGGCTGATCCGGAGGATCCAAACATTTATTTTCCGTTCAAACCTGAAAATATTTATATCGATCCCAATTTGCCGGATTCACTTTTAAAATTGCCAGAAAACCAAAAAACAGTAGCGCAGCGGGAAGCATACTGGTATAAAAATGCCACCGCCAAATATCAGATCAGCCCCCGCATCGGCATCGCCTACCCCATCACTGATGAAGGAAAAATCCATTTTTCTTATGGTCATTTTTTGCAAATTCCCAACTTTCAATATCTATATGCCAATCCCGGGATGAAAGTGCCGGCAGGGACCGCTGTTCATGGACCTTATGGCAATCCCAATCTCGAACCGCAAAAAACCGTGATGTATGAAATCGGTTTGCAGCAACAACTCGGAGAAAGCATTAGTGTTGATGTCACCGGTTTTTATCGGGATGTGCGAAGCTGGGTGACCACCAGCGTGCCCATCGAAACATTTATTCCGGGGGTGTCCTATTCGCATTATATTAACAAAGATTATGCAAACGTTCGCGGTGTAACTTTATCGTTGAACATGCGTCCGGTGGGCAACTATTCCTTTAATCTGGATTACACCTATCAGGTGGCAGAGGGGAGCAACTCTGATCCCAATGAGGAGTTTTATGCTCTGCAATCGCTGGCAGAACCCACTAAAATGATCATCCCGCTGGATTGGGATCAGCCGCATACTATAAACGGGGCGTTTGTTTACGCGGCAAAATGGGGCGGCCTTACTTTGCTCGGCAGATATGGGTCAGGGCTTCCGTATTCGCCGGAGATCAGCAGAGCATCGCGGCAGGGACAAAATTTGTCCACCGGTTTGAGAAAAAACAGCCGGCGCAAACCGCCGTCAATCTATATCGATATGAAGCTTTACAAAAATTTTCATATCGGAAATCTGCGGGCGTCTGTTTTTATCAATGCTTACAACCTGTTGGATCGCCTGAACGAAGTCGATGTCTTTGGAGATACGGGACGCGCTGGTAATACCCTGCAGGGAAAAAGTGTCAGCGAAAGCGAAGCGGCGCGTGTAAATACGGTTGAAGAATATTTAATTTATCCCCATTTTTATTCGCCGCCGCGAGAAATTCAGATCGGGTTTGAATTTGATCTTTCCAATTTATAAAAAAGAATCACAGGAGATAACTGATGATAAAATATTTGAGCAGCCTGCTGTTGTTAATTGTTATCTGGATGGCGCCGGTTTTTGCCCAGCATGTTCCCAGCAAAGAACGCGGAAATGAAAGCTTTCGCCGCACTACTGATATTGCCGGGAATTTAGTACGAACAACTGTTTGGAATAATGGGTCTACCGGCAGAACCAAACCTGGCGACGGCATTCCCTATGAATGGCCTAAAAATACCGGAAAGCACTATTTGGCGCAAACCGGATTAATGATCGGCGGCGAAGTTTTTGATCGTGATGAAGTGCTGCGGCATATCACGGCGGTTCATTCCAGAACCAGCCCTTCGGGCAAATCATGGCAGATGGAACCGGTCCCGGAATATGCCAACCGCAATTCCAAAAATATCGCCATGACTACCCTGGCAGCCAACGAAGAGGACAAGGCGACCTGGCCTCCGTTTTGGCCTGACAAGATGGACGATGAAAAAGATCCCGGCTGGCCCGGATCGTGGAACGGCTATTTCGGAAAGAATCAGTTCAACGCTGACATTGAGATATTCTACCGAATGTCGGATGATAAATATGATCGTTATAACTATTACCCCGATACCACTGATTTATCTCGTCGCGGATTGGGACTAATCGTGGATACCCGGGTGATGCAATGGTCACAGATATTGGTGAACGATGTGGTCTTTATCCTGTATGACATTAAAAATGATGGCACCAAAGATATTGATAAAGCAGCGGTTACTTTATTCGTTTTCGACCTTGTCGGCGGCGATGGAGACAGCCAGGACGACCACTCTGATTTCGATTTGCTCAATGATGTGGCATGGTGTACCGATACCGATGGACGGGGAAATCAGGCTTTTGGCGACGATCCGGTGGGTGTTGTAGCAACAGCGTTTTTGGAAACCCCCGGGAATGCTCGTGATCGAATCGATAACGACGGCGATGGCGAACCCGGTAGCCCAATTGTCACCGAGGCGATGTTGCTGGGCGAAGATCCGACTAACCTTATCGATGACAATGGCAATGGGTTGATCGATGAAAACAAAACCCACATCGCATTCGCAGATCAACCCGGCTTCGGTTATGCCGACTATATTGATAATAACGGAAATGGTGAAGCGAACAGCCCACTGGTTACCCACGAGATGGTTGATCTGGCAGCCGGTGACAAATGGAAGCGTTGGCCGCCAAACCCGGAATTAGACCCCATCCAACGCGGGCAGGTTCATCTATTGATGGTAGAAGCAGACGACGTCGGTTGCGCTTTCAAAGATAACATTGACAATAATGATAACGGCGAGGAGGGCAGCCCGGTTGTTACCCAGGCAATGATTGACGCTGCCGCTGCTGACGCGCCTTACTACCGTTATCGGGTTCCGGGTACCGATATTATCCTCTATGATGTGAAACAGGAAGACCTGGGAAAAAAGTATGCTGACGGCATTGATAATGACGGCAATGGCGCCATTGATGAAGGCATTGATGAAGGTATCGATGAAATGATCGATGAGAGACGCGATGATTTTATTGATAACGATGGTGATTGGAACCCGTTGACCGATGATGTGGGGCTGGACGGCATGCCCGGCACCGGCGATTTTGGCGAGGGTGATGGACTGCCTACATCAGGCGCCGGAACAGGTTTTCCGGGTGAACCCAATATCGATGTGACCGATGTGGCTGAATCTGATCAATTGGGATTGACCAACGTTCAGTATCAGCCCGCTGGTAATTTTCACACTGCACAGGATGAAAACACCTGGAATCGCTGGATGACGCCGGGGAAATTCTGGGACACCAGCATCAACACCGTCAATGGTGATTGGGATTTGTTTGTTTCATCCGGTTTTTTCCCCCTAAAAGTCGGGCAGCGGGAACGCATCTCCATGGCAGTCAATCTGGGGCAGGATAAAGCCGACGCCATGCGCAACAAAGAAGTTGCTCAAAAAACTTATGATCTGGATTATCAATTTGCCAAGGCGCCAATTCTACCCACTCTGACCGCAATTCCGGGCGATGGGAAGGTAACCCTTTATTGGGATAACAAATCTGAACAATCTTATGACAAATTTATGGCGGATATCGGCGCAGAGCCTTATGATTTTGAAGGTTACCGGATATACAAAGCCACGGACCCGGCGTTCATGGACGCTTATAAAATTACCGATGCCGATGGTAATCTGACTTATTACAAACCGGTGGCGCAATTTGACCTGAAAAACGGCATTATTGGATTGGACTCGCTGGGTATCAACGGCGCTCATTTTAATCTTGGCAGTGATACTGGCTTAAAACATTCGTGGGTGGATTATGATGTAATCAACGGGCAGACCTATTACTATGCGGTTACAGCTTATGACCGGGGCGCTGCCTGGGCGGAAATACCTCCCAGTGAAACGCCGATCCCGATTACGGTTGAAGTAACCGGTGAAGTCAAAATGGGCTCCAATGTCAAGCGCGTGATTCCCGATGCGCCGGCTGCCGGCTATGTCAATCCTTCGCTAATCAATCTTGAAAACCCGATCCAGGGTAATACCACCGGAAGAATCGCCTACGATGTGGTGGACCCGCGGCTGATCCCTGATAATCGTAAATACCGAATCACCTTTCGGGATACGCTGATTTCATCAGTATCAGTTACTGAATACGATACCCTGACTACTTTGGATTTTTCGCTGTTCGATATTACCGCTGAAACTCAGAGCAGGATCGACACCTTGATCCTGAACAGCCCCAGGTTGTCTCCTAATCAGGAAGTGGACATGGTTGATGGCTTCCGTCTTATTTTTAGTAACGAAAACGAGGTCGTTTTAAACCAGGCATTGTCTCACTGGAATGATGATGACATTTTCCCGATTTCACTGATTCCGTTCCGCCATGGCAGTTGGATCGGATTTCCCAATCCG
>DSAU01000217.1 GCA_011046315.1 bacterium | reverse complement strand
GAAAATGTCAAGATTTTACAGGGAAGTACTCTTAAAGGGCATTACTCCTCCATCCCTTCGGCGCTTGCCAACGCGGGAAGCGGGCAAACAGTGGTGGCTGCCAGTGGTACACATAGTGTAAGCGCCAATACCACTGTCGCCAGTGGCGTAACGCTTCAAATTAATGGTGGTGCGAATATTAATTTCAGCGGTAGCTACAAACTCATGGTGTACGGTAGTTTGGCAATCTCAGGATCAGCAGAACAACATGTTACCATCGATGGCAAAAGTTACTCTCGAACTGGCTACGGCGATGCGATGATTCTGGTGATCCAGACAGGAAGTGCAAATATCCAGTACACCGACTTCAAAAATGCTGCCTATCAGCTAACCTTCTGGCAAAACTCTGGCAGCGGCGCGGTGGAAAATTGTACTTTCACCAACTTTGGCTACACCACAGATTCCAAAGCCGTTAGTGCGTACTACTCAACCGGCGCTGTCATCATCAGCAATTCTACTTTTACCGGCTCGGGCTCAAAGGGCATGGGTGTATACGCCATAAATACCGGAACGAACGTTACCATCTCGGGAAATAGCTTCAACAACTGTCGTGTTGGAATTCGCTGCTATTCTTCCGATGCCTTTTTAACCGGCAATACCATTCAAAATAGCTATTATTATGGAATACAATCCGATAATGTTACCGATGATGCCGAATATCGCGACAATTCCATCAGTGGTAATACTTCATCCTACGGTGTTTACCTGAATTCTTCATCGCCTTACCTGATGTATAATTTTATCCATGAATGTAAAGTGTTGATCAACTCGGGGAGCCCAGAATTTGCAACTCCGTATTCTGAAGGATTAGGGCATCGCGGTTATAATACCATTACTAATGCGAGTGCACCGCTGATAAAAGTTCAAAATTATTCATCACCATTCCTGGGCTATTACGGTGGTGATTGGGAAGACGGCGGCTATAACAGTATTTATGAAACCGATTTGCCCCATATTTATGCGGTGAATCATTCATTTGTAATGGCAGATAATAATTATTGGGGTTCAGAAGGTCCGGCGAATATGGCTGACGGCACATCAACAATTTCAGACGAAAATCCATTGCAATCGAATCCGAATCCACTTTACAAGAGAGTCGCCTCAGATGGTTATATATTAAATTCGACAAATCAGTTTAATAAAGACACAAACAGCCTAAATAACCCAATTGATGAGCAGGCGTTTAAAAACGCTGTTGCCTCTGGCTTTAAATCTGACTATATTATGGCAAAAGAAATCTTAAAGCGTCTTGTCGATAACAACTCTACCTCTAAATATCCACCGCTTGCGATTGTTATGTATCATTATTTTACCAAAAAGGAATTAGCAGATGAGGAATCGACTCGAGATGAACAGATCGTAAAGGGAGAGTTAACCAGTCTTCTCAATGAATTAATAAATAGAGCTAACGATGACAGACTACGACCGTTTGGGTTCAAGTTTTGTGCTTTAGAAAATGTTCTGGATAGAAACTATGACGGCATGATTACTTGTTATGATCAAATTATTAATGACTATCCCAACTCTATTCATGAGTTAAATGGTTTGTATGATAAAATTGTCTATTACGTGGAGATTCAAAATGATTTTGATACCGCGAAAAAATTACTTTCGAGAATGGATGACGCATATCCTGAGGATGAGCTAACCCGGCATGCTCATATTCTGATGGGTGAGGATGTTAATTTGCACAAACCGGGTCAACCGCAGCAGCCGCAAACCACAGCTGAAACTCCTCTGGAATTCAAACTAAAGCCTGCGGTTCCCAATCCGTTTAATTCAATAACGACTATTGCATATCAGCTTCCTGAATCAGGTTATGTTGAATTATCCATTTACACCGTTCTTGGACAGAAAGTGGCGACTCTTGTTTCAGAAAAACAACCGGCAGGGACTTATAACGTGGTATGGAACGCCAGCAATTTTGCCAATGGAGTTTATCTATATCGGTTGCAAACTGATAATGGACTTCAAATCACTAAGAAATTAATTTTACTTAAATAAGAAAACGGAGTCGAAATGAAATCAAAATTCATCAGGGATGAAGGATTCACATCAATATCCGATCTGCGGTGGCGGAGGATAGTGGTTTGAGAAATGCTTGTTTTGAGTTTGGCCTTAAAAAAAATATTTTGTAACCACCAAGCCAAAGCCTGGCGCAATTCTTTTTTTAATAAAAAACGATTTGAGCAGTAACTTTAAAAATGAAAATTGACTTTAGACAAAAAAATAGGTACTGTCCCTCTTTAATTGTCTGGGATGCGATAAGTTAATAGTTCGGTCATCGACCATTTGTGATTTGTGAGTCCAGCCGCCATAGCTGGTGTACGTTCGCCTTTGCCTTTGATTTTCAAAGAGCTATGAGAAAGGACGAAGTTATAGTATGCCATAACCAGTATCAGTTGGGCCTCCAAATTTCGCATTACTTTTGAAAAGCCATTGGTTTTGCGGTTCAGACGACGGCTATGCTGCCGCAGTGTGAGATTATTACGTTCGACAAATGACGTATTAATCGCTTTGGATACTGGTGAATTTTCCAATATGGTATTAATGTCTTGTTCTTTGCCAAAGACAATCCGTCGTTCAGCTTTTACCACTCGCCCGTTAACCCGTGTTTTATGAACAGTGGCATATTGTAGCTCAGGATCAATTTGAAAGATCGGTTTTTTAGGCCGTCCGCGTTTTCCTGTCAACGCGACAGGAATTGAACTGGAATAACATGCTGCCAACCCCGTTTTGTAATGAGGTAACTCATCGGAGGTGTACAAAGGCGGCGAGCCTGAAAGTTTCCCAGCCAATCCGAATAGAAACACGATGGCTTGTTGTTCAGTACGTTTACCAATCATGGCGTGAATGATCAACTTGGTAATGGGATCGAACGCCTGCCAAATCCAAGCATCACCCCATTCAGCATGATCGTGATCGGCTTCGGTTAGGGAAGAATTCTTTTTTTTATAAAAGTCCATAGCTCATCCAACTGGCATTCGGTCAACTGCAGGTCTTTGAGCAGTTGGTTCAACACCTTAAGGCAATGTTTACGTGCCCGTTCTAACACCCGTTGCACCGTGTCCTTATTGACACCTTTAACTCGGGCGCAAGCTCGAATGCTCAGACCTTCTGCTAAGCCTAACAGGATTTCAGTAACGGTTTTTTCGTCTAAATGTAACCCAGAAAAAACGGTGCTATGCCGCTCTGAAAATCGTTTGTTGCAAGTTTTGCATCGTAACAATTGAATTTTTTGCTTGCCGAAGGTGGTACTGGTTGTTATATTATCCAGTCCTTTTTTGCCATAATCTTGACAATCAGGATTTGGACAAAAGTGTTGCGAAAGATCAAGTTCCATTTTTGTCCCCTTTCGGTTAGTTGTGATGTGGAATAAATATACAAAAATAAAGGGAACAAAGCAAGAACTAATTAACAAATATATGGGGACATCACCTATAAAAACAGGCTGGTAAATTCCTGGGTCAGCATGCAGATGAAATCATATTTGGCTCGTCAGTTGGATAACACAAAATTTTCATTGGGGCTTCCTAAAAATACGATGTTTTTCCATAAAACGGGGTGGTTTTCATTTTGGACGAATGATGTGGGAATTGTGGATGATGGGGACGTGAGATATATAGTTGCATGTTTTCTGCCATTAAGAGAAGAATTTTCATCAGCGAAATTCCAGGCACTTTCACGACAGATTCATCAATTGATCAGAGAGAGATATGTGAAGTGATCAGTTATAAAACAGCGCCTAATCCTACAATTACAATTGCCAGGGCGACAAAAAACGTAGCTAATCACAGGGTAGTAATAGAGCGCTTTAAGTTGTTGTTATTTCGAAGTGCAGTCCCCTAATGTCCCGCTTCAGCGGGATGCGGCGCATAAAGGCGCCGCACTCCACCTTCTACAAAAACAACAAATTGTTTATTATTACCCGGTGATCGGTTACCAAAAAACACAATCATAGAAATTCGAATTTGATTCATCCGGGCAAAAAACTGGACAATTGCCTCAAACAGAAATTTGCTGCTATTATCACCGATCGGTCGGATATTTGGGTCTTGTTTTTTTCGGCAACGGATTTTTTTGCAATTCTTCCAAAACCACTTCCACTGCTTTTTCCAGTTGCGGATCGCGACCCTGAATCACCTCCGCCGGTATCATCTCCACTTCGACATCGGGATAGACGCCGACATTTTCCACTTCCCATTCACCGTCCGGGCTCCAGATGGCGATACGCGGTGCGGTTACGAATCCGCCGTCCATTAACCGCGGATAGTCGTAAACACCGATTAAACCACCCCAGCTGCGCTTGCCGACAAGCGGACCGATTCCGCGTCGCTTGAAATACAATGGCATGGCGTCCCCGCCTGATCCGGCGTATTCATTGATGATCATAGCTTTGGGTCCAAAAATCGAAGCCAGTGGCGTCGAGATATCCTTGCCGTCCCGGGTCGCCCAATAATTCAGCAGCGGCCGATCCAGCATGTCGATGATGTAATCGGCTGCCTTCCCGCCGCCGTTGAAACGTTCATCAACAACCAATCCCTCTTTTCCCAATTGAGAGAAAAAATAGCGGACAAAATACTGGTAGCCAGCGCCGGCAGTGTTGGGCAGGTAAACATAGCCGACCTTTCCATTAGATAGTTGCTCTACTTTTCTCAAATTGGATTCCACCCAGGCGCGGTTGCGCAGTTGCCCTTCATTGGCAATGGGAACAACCTTTATCTGCCAGCTACCTTCTTCAACGGGAGATGAGTTCACCTTTAGTGTAACCTGTTTCCCGGCGGTTTTTTCGAACAAGCTGTAAATATTAGTCGGCGCTTTCAGGTCCACGCCATTGACATTGAGAATGAAATCACCCTCTGAGACTTTGACCCCTGGTTCAGTCAAGGGCGCTTTTAAATCAGGATTCCAGTTTAAGCCGGAATAGATTTTTTTGATACGATAGCGATCATTTACAATTTCATAATCAGCGCCCAACAAGCCCCCGGGTACCCGCTCGACTTCGGGATAATCGCCGCCGCCGACATAAGCATGGCCCACTGCCAGCTCACCGATCATTTCTCCGATGAGAAAATTCAGATCACTGCGGTGGGCGACATGCGGCAGAAATTGGGCGTATTTGTTACGCATCTTTTTCCAGTCAATACCGTGCATGTTGGGATCATAAAAAAAGTCCCGATTGATGCGCCAGGCTTCGTAGTACATCTGCGCCCATTCAGCGTGAGGATCGACTTTAACTTCCATGACGGCGGTGTTTAATTTCCCCTTTGTAGGATCAGGTTTGCCGGTTACATCGGTAATAGCATATTGTTTGTTGGAGAGGTAGAGCAATTTTTTTCCATTGGCGGAGATAACATAATCGTTGACTTTCTCCAGAAACGGTTCAGCTTTACGCTCCTTTAAAGTAAAACGATGCAATTTGGCGCCCTGGTCATTGGGGATGGACTCTAAAAATAAAATTGTGCTATCGGCTGCCGCTTGAAGATTGAAATACTCTCTTGCCGGGATCGGCAATGACAAGATCCGCTGATCGATACCTTTGATATCTATGCGAATATCTTTGGTTTCATCACCATTCTTTTTCTGATTATCCTCTTTTTTCTCCTCTTTCTTATCCACAGCCGGTTTTTCTTCATCGCTTTCCGGAAAAAGTGGGGAAGGAACGTCATCGCGCAACACAGCCAGGTAAACATTTCGCGTTACCCGCGTATTGTATGAAGAGAGGTCCAGCCAACCGCTTCGTAATCCTGCATCGGTGCTCGCTAAAAAGTAAAGATATTTTCCATTCAAATCAAATACCGGCGACAGCGCGTCGCTCATGCCATCGGTGATTTGATGAAATTTTTTTTCTGCTAACGAATACAAAAAAACCGCCCGCAGATGGTTGTCCAACCGCTTGGTGTAGGCGATCCATTTGCTGTCAGACGACCAGACCGGATCGAGACTTCGTTGCGGATGGGAGTAAGTATCGGTATCAATTAACACCGGCTTATTCTTATCCAGATCAAGATAGTAGAGGTTCAGGTGTTTGTCGGTGAAAACGATTTTTTTGCTGTCCGGCGACCATCTGGGCGAATAATAGAATGACGGATTTTTAAAGGTAATTTTTTCCGCTTTTTTCTCGCCCATTTGGTCAATGATGTATAATGCATATTCATCGCCAGCATCAGAGAAATAGGCGATATAATTCCCATCAGGCGACCAGGCGGGATCGCGGTCCATGACGCCCGGAGAATTGGTCAAATTGCGCACGTCACCCTTTTCAGCAGGTACTGTGAGGATTTCACCGTGAGCTTCAAATAAGGCGCGCTTCCCATTTGGTGAAATATTGATTGAGCGAATTTCGTCGGCTACTTTTTTAAAATGGGGGCGGATGTTCAACAGTTCGGCAGGGACTTTGATTTCAATTTTTTTGCTGGCGCC
The DNA here is from genome assembly GCA_011046315.1 of bacterium. GTDB lineage: Bacteria > Zhuqueibacterota > Zhuqueibacteria > Thermofontimicrobiales > Thermofontimicrobiaceae > Kaytiofontadaptatus. Next base: position 2,703 of record DSAU01000217.1, on the reverse strand, counting down.
AGTTAGTGGATCAAACAGGCGCAGAACACCCTGACTTTCAAAAACGATCAATTCGCCATTGCCAGAGGCTGATTTAATGTCGAAATTTTTATTCTTTGAAAGCTGGTTTACTTTTTCCGTTTTTAAATCGTAACTGAATAGATTCATGATGCGATCCCGGTCAGATAGAAAGAAAATTTTATCACCCAACCAGATGGGATTGGTGTCGTTGGCTTTGTCGTGGGGGATCTTTTTGATCGATCGATCTGCGAAATTATAGATCCAGATTTTCGGCGCCAAACCACCGCGATAACGTTTCCAGGTATTGAAGGCATTGGGCAGCGGTGTGTATGCGAGAAATTTACCATCAGCTGAATAGGACGCCAAATAGCCCATGGGAATCTCCAGCGGCTCAGGCATGCCGCCGTCTTTGCTCACGACAAAAAAACGGCTGAAGCGGCTATAGCTATCGCGGGATGAATTGAACAGAATGCTTTTGCCATCAGGCGTCCAATTGACCACATAATCGCCGCCCGGATGATAGGTTAATCGCACCGGTTTGCCACCTTCGGATGGAATGACGTAAACATCGGTATTGCCATCATATTCACCAGAGAAGGCGATATATTTTCCATCCGGTGAAAATTTGGGATTGGTCTCCATGCCGTCGTGTGAAGTGAGTCTGAGGGCTCTGCCGCCGTCGATGGGCGCGGTCCAGAGATCGCCGCCATACACAAACACGATTTTATTCTTGCTGATGTCAGGTTGGCGCAATATCCTGGTTTCATCCGCTGTTGCTGACACATAAAAAATTAAAATTGCAAACAATACTCCGAAAACAATGCTCAATTTCTTCATCAGATTTTCCTCCCAAAAAATAGTAGCTCAGGCATCTTGCCTGTTGTAATGGTAGCGCAAACGTCTTGCTTATTATAAAGGTAGCACAAGCATTTTGCCTTAACTATTCGGTTTGAAATGGATCGTTATTTTTCCACCAGCTTAAACATGGTATTTGCAGCGACGGTATCGTCCAATTGCCTGCCGTTGAGAATGGCGATATCCTCTAATTTGTCCGGCGCAACGCCAAATTCATTCAAGGCGGCGCGCACCGTTTGAGAGCGGCTGGTTTTACGGATGATTAATCGACTTGGTTTCACATTAATTTTGCTGCGATCGGTGAGCCGCTTAAAACCCTTCATCGCCGTTGTTAGCGCCGGCAGATAGCCGCTAAATTTTTCCGGACTGCTGTAACCGTGAAAGGTGAACACCTGATTGTCCAATTGGATAAAGTACGAAATCACCGGAATGGTTGTGCCTTCGGAGGTGATGTCTGATGTAACGCTGTACGCCTGAAGACCGTTTACGCGCAAGCTCTGACGGTTTTTAACCGCGGCGCCGCTATTGGAAATGAAGTCCTCCGCCGCTGCGGTCGGCGAGGATGCTTTTGCCAGTGAAAACAACACAACCGCATCCTGCTCTTCGGTGAACATTTGCACCTGGCTGGGAGTGTTGTTCAATTTCCATTTTGCCGGAACCGGAAACAGGAATTTCATCTGCGGATGATAAAACACATTGTTTTCGACATAGCCCTGGCGCGGATCTTCGCCAAAAATGATACCATCCAATTTGCTCAAATACTGATCCTGGTTGACCGCTAATTTTTTTTGCGGTAACTTATTTTTCCATTGTTGCGCATCGCTCTGAATGGCTTTGATCCGATCCGGGGGATTGGGATGAGTGGAAAACCACGCCGGTAAACCACTCTGCGCCGATTCCGGATAGAGTCTTTCCAGCGTATTAAAAAAGTTTGCCATGTAATCGGCGTCGTAACCGGCTTTTGCGGAATATTCAACGCCGAGCGCGTCTGCCTGGCGCTCATCGTCGCGGCTGAATTTTAGAAACAACATGCCCACCCCAAATTGGGCAATGCCGGCATATTCACGAAACGTGTCCGACAGCAAGCCACCGACTTCGATGCCCAGTTGCGCCAACATTGCCTTGCTGTAGGTTTTGGCAGAATGGCGCGCGGTCACGTGGCCGATTTCATGGCCGATCACGCCTGCCAGTTCAGCCTCGTTGTTGAGGTAAGCTAAAATGCCGCGCGTCAGATAGATGAAACCGCCAGGAACGGCAAAGGCGTTGATGACCGGCGAATCCAGTAACTTGAATTGCCATTGCAGATTGGGGCGATGGCTCAACTTTGCCATCGATTGTCCGAGATTGTTGAGGTAATCCTGAAGCTGAGCCTGATCATACAATCCGTAAATTTCAACAACTTGCGCATCGGTTTGTTTTCCGAGGGTAACCTCATCGGATTGGGTCAATAACATAAATTCGCGCTTGCCGGTAACCGGATTTACTGCACAGTTGATTGCCCAGCTGAGCAATGCAAAAAAAACGATTCCAATAGCCAGTCTAAAAATGTATTGTTTTTTCATTTCATTCCTCCGACTTTTTTTGTCAGGACATTTTTATTTAAAATATGATCATAATCTAAATCCTGATATGTGAAATCATTTGGTTTACGGTTTCCTGAACAAATCTTTTAACTTGCTCTTTGCCTGATCTTCCAATATTTTCTTTTCCGCTTCGATGCGTTCTTCAATTTCTTTTTTCTTTGCGTTAACCTCATCAAATCTCTGGTGAACTTTTTGTCTGGCGATATCCATTTCCGCGTACAGGGTTTGCCGGTTTTTTTCGATCAGCGCTTCCACTTGTTGGCGG
>DSAU01000377.1 GCA_011046315.1 bacterium | reverse complement strand
CGCGGATTGGTCAATTGTGATAAATTGCTCACCGAGCACAGTACCGGCGGCGAGAAATTGGAACAACACCCCAATCTTTTCGTCATCGCTGGCAGGATTGGTGTTGACGCCTTCGGTTTTGGCCTGGAAGCTTAAGTTGTAGAGACGTTCCGCCCGCGCATTGTTCCAATAAAGTTGCGCATTGTTGACGCTCTTCCAGCCAACCAGGTCGCTGCTGGTGTTCGGCTTTTCCACCTTCACGCAACGGCTGCCGTTGTAGCCGTTCTCCATGTCCCAGCTTAACACACTGTTGCCAAGACCCTCGTTGACCTTGTTCCAGAAATTGGGCTCAACAATCTCCAGGTCGCCGTTGGGGAGTAAGTTGGTTCTTTGAGCAAGCGCTACCGAAGAAAACAAGAAAAGCGCTGAAATCCCGATGATAATGGAAGATCGAATCAAAAATTTCATAATTCCTCCTCTTTGTTCTGGTTTTGAGGTTTGAGTTGTGTTTCGCCATTTAATAACTTTTTTGTTTTTGTTGACCACCTCCTCAGTTAATTTTTAAACTATATTTTTTTTATCAGCTTCAACGTTCTCAGGAAAAATCAGGTTGATTCGCGCACAATTAATTCTACCGGCGCCAAAATCTTTCCGTTGATTTTGCGATTGGTATCCAACATTTCAACCAAACTTTTAACGGCAATCGCGCCGATGTCCTCTTTGTTGACCTTAATTGTTGTTAGCCGCGGTTCCATTTCAATTGCAAGTTCAACATCATCAAAACCGACCAGCGCGATCTGGTCGGGAACGCGAATATTTTTTTCCTTTAAACATCGATTGCAGCCGAACGCCATCGCATCGTTTGCCGCGAAGATGGCAGTTAACGGTTCTCCGTTTTGTATCAGGGCGCAGGTCGATTGGTAGCCGTCAATATCGGTAGTATTGGGCGATGATGTGATAACCAGTTGTTCATTGAAAACCAGATTGGCTTCCATCAGAGCTTGCCTGTATCCTTCTAATCTCGATTGGATGCTGGGATGTGAAATATCACCGCCGATGAAGGCAATTTTGCGATGTCCTTTTTCAATCAGGTGACCGACCGCCTGTTTTGCGCCGTCAATATTGTCCATCAATACCGCGAAATATTTACCCTTTGGAGGAGTATAATCGACAAAGACCGTGGGTAAACCGTATCCCGAAATATGTTCAATTAAACCGGTAGGTACTTTGCCGGCAAGAATGACGCCGTCAACATTTTTTTCGAGCAGAAATCTCGGAATATCGGATTGAGCAAATTTATTTTGGATAGTAGTTAACAGCAGGTAGTAGTTATGATGGCGTGCTTCAAATTCGGAACCAAGAAAAATTTTGGTATAAAAAGGTTCAGCGCGGGAGAAGTGGTAATCGGTTAAAATGAAGCCGATGTTGCCGTTTCGTTTTGAAGCTAGTCCCTGAGCAATTCGTCGCGGATAGTAGTTTAGTTCTTCAATAGCTTGTAGTACGCGTTGTCTGGTTTCTTCTGTAATCGCTGGTTTTTTATTAATGACCAGCGAAACCGTCGAAACTGATACGCCAGCTTTTTTGGCAACGTCTTTGATTGTCACATTCATATCGATCTATCGAAACGTTTCGATAATTAATGATATTTTAGTGAATTAAGGGTTGCTGAAACTTACCAGAAGAACACGCCAAAGTGACGATGTAATACGATAAAAACAGAATATGATACTTTGCCTTTGGTTATTAAAACGTTTTAATATAACAATTAATTTTCCATTTGTCAAGAAAAAAATTCATTTTTGCAATTTTTTTTTCAACCGACTTACAAGATACACCAATCGGCCTGAATATTTTTTTTTGCCGATAGCGTAACACATCACTTACAGGTAGACTACTAATGCCATCGCTTGATAATCTGATTATTTGATAGCTTATATTATTTTCAAATCAAGCTATCTATTTCAAATATTTTCACAAATAAAGCGATGGCATCAGACTACGTCTCCACCCGTGAATGTGATACTGCCTGTTGGGGAATAAAAGGCTTGATCCCATGTTTTTTTTACATAGCGTGACAGCTCGGTTTACAAATCAGCCTCCTTTTTTTGACAGCAAAATTATTGGTTAAGTTGAAATAAAGCTTGCTAATGCTTTTTTTGATGAACAATTATCTGAATAATTTACTTGCGATTGCGATGTTTTTCTTTTATATTTGTGTGGCGTGTTTATACAGCCGCTATAAAAGAAATCCGAAGCTGTTGAATTAATAATGGGAGGAACAATGCGAATCAAATTTGTTTTCAAAATTTTTCTGGTAGCGCTGCTGGTTCAAGTGATTTTGGGATTTGCCCAAATTCCAGGAGAAATTCAAAACCTGATTGATCAGGGAGAATTTTCCCGGGCGCAACATTTAATGCGGTTGAAATTAGCGACTGAGTTAGAAATGGATCCACTTCAGCGTCAGCTCATTTCGTTTGAAATTGAGCGGCTGGAGCGAATCAAGAAAGATTTCACCCGAACCGCTGACGAAATTCTGGAATACATTCAGCGTTATGTTCCAGATGCAACCGTAGATGATTTGGCGCAATGGGAACAGGAAAAATCTTTAGAGTTTTGGGTGATCGATGGTGAAAAAGAATATTTCAAATGGGCGGCGCCGAATCTTTTTCGAATTGATAAAGAGCTGAAAAAAATCAAAATGGAGAAAGATGGTCCCGGAAAAGCGCCGGTTTATGACCGGTTGGCAGATCTGCGCCAGATCATTCAGGCAGCGAATGAAAGCGGTCAACGCTATGTCAACCCGGTACGTGTCAAAGTAAGCTATCGGCTCGCTGTGAATGAAAATGTTGTCCCGGCTGGAAAAGTGGTTCGCTGCTGGCTGCCTTTTCCCAGAGAAATTCCCAATCGGCAGACCCATGTCAAATTACTCGCTTCGGAACCGGCGCGACATATCATTGCTGACAATGACGATTATTTACAGCGGACGATCTATTTGGAAAAACCGGCAGCGAACTCTTCAGAGACAGAGTTTCGGGTGGAATTTGAATTTATCAGCTATGCCGTTTATCAGAAAATTGATCCTCAAAAAATCAAACCGCCGGTTATAACAGCCGAACTGGCGCCTTTTGTTGCAGAGCGACCGCCCCATATTGTCTTCAGCAATGATATTAAGGTGCTTTCCAAACAGATTGTTGGCGATGAAACCAATCCCTATTTTATCGCCCGGAAAATTTTTAAATTCATCAATGATAACATACCCTGGGCGTCAGCCAGAGAATATTCCACTTTTTACAACATTAGTGATTATGTGCTGCGCAATATGCACTGTGACTGTGGCATGCATTCCATCTTTTTTATGACATTGTGCCGGCTCAATGGTATTCCCACGCGCTGGCAATCGGGCTGGACCACCAAGCCCGGCGGTGGGGGAATGCATGATTGGGGAGAAATTTATTTTGAACCCTATGGATGGCTGCCGGTGGATTCTGATGTCGGTCTGATTAATTCCTCAGATGAAGCTGAAAAATGGTTCTTCCTCGGTGGCATGGATGGTTACCGCTTAATCGTGAATGATGATTATTCCCAATCGCTCTACCCGGCAAAAATCCATCATCGATCTGAAACCATTGATTTCCAACGCGGAGAAGTGGAGTGGGAGGGAGGCAATCTTTATTTTGATCAATGGAGTTGGGATTATCAGATTGAACATTTGAAACCGTAATATCGGGATTTAAATTTCAAGGCGCGCGGTATATTAATATCGTGCGCTTTTGTTTTCATAAATGCTGATAACGATCAGCGTAAGGTCGTCATACTGCGCTGTGCCCTCGGTAAATCGGATCACTTCCTCGTAGATTAGATTTCTCAATTCTTCTGCGGTGCGGAAGGGATAGTCCAGGATAATCTCAATCAATTTCTGCTCGCCGAATTCTTCCACGCTGGTGTTAAAAGCCTCGGTGACACCATCAGTGTAAAAAACCAACATATCGCCGGGCGAGAGCTTGACGGTGTTTTTAACATAATTAAAATCGGGCTGAACACCGATTATTAAACCGCCATCGCTTAAAAAACAGTGATCGCTGTTTTGTTTTTTAATGATCGGAAAATTATGACCTGCGTTGGTGAAGGTAAAACTCAACCGGGCAAAGTCGAATACGCCATAAAAGAAAGTAGCAAATTTTTCCGGAGATGTGGTTTGGCAAATTTGTTTGTTGATTGTTGTTATCACCTGAACCGGATCGCGGTGCTGCCAGGCAGCGGCGCGGAAAGCCGCTTGTAAATTCGACATCAGGATAGCGCCGGGGATGCCTTTTCCGGCAATATCTCCGATTGCCACGCCCAATGTCTGATCATCAAATTGAATGAAATCGTAATAATCACCGCCCACCTGTTTCGACGGGATGTTCATGGCGGATATTTCAAAATTATTGCCGCTGGGAATTACATTGGGCAACAACATTTGTTGAATTTCCCGCGCAACCATTATTTCTTCTTCAATTCGCTGTTTTACCAGCTTCTCTTGATACAATTGAATGTTTTCCAGCGCAATTGCGATCTGATCTGAAAGCAGACTGAGCAGCGCAGCATCCTCTTCAGAAAATGACATCCGGGTGAGTTTGTTGCCAAGACAGAGAATGCCGTTTAAATCGCCGCGATGAGAAAGCGGGATCAACAAATAGCTGTTTAACTGGTTGAGAAGTCCCTTTTCTTCATCATTGCTAATTTGTGATAAGATATCTTCGTGTCCCACTGCTGATGACTGAACGCGCATCAATTGAATAAATTGGCTGTTTTTATGAAAAATGTATTTATCGGGCTGTTCATTTTGCAGGTATTCAACTTCAAAATCTCCATTAGGGTTTTTGATAATCATGTGCACATTTTCAAGCATCAGACTCTCGCTTAATGTCGCAGTGATTTTAGCTTTTAGTTTATCAAGGTCCAACATGGTAAGGATGTCGTGGCTCAGCGTTTGTAAAATACTGCGATGGTCAGATTTGTCTCGGCCGAAAATTTTGTTTAAAATTAGTTGAATTTTTTTAAATACCGGCTGAAACAGAACCACCGCCAGTATGATTAATATTACCTCAACGATGGGTAGGTTTAAGCCGAGCACCGAGGGGACAATTCGTTTCAGATGAAAATAGATGATCAAATACATTCCGAGTAGCAGACCGGAACATATCGAAACCAAGAAATCCCGGCTGATGCGGGTGCTGATGTCGAGAAATTGATATTTGATGATTGCCCAAGCGATAGAACCGGTACCGATTAACAGCGCCAGTATGGTGAAAAAATAGATCAATGTATCAGATGTTCGGATCGGAAATATTTTTGGTAACAGAAAGGCAATAGCATATAAACCAACACTGGCGCGGATTCCCCATAGCACCAGTCCGACCTGTTTTTTGGTACGCGGCGTGCTGAGCCTATGATAACCCTGATACATGATTAATATTGCAGCGATGACATAGATCAGATTAATGAGCGCGAAAAAATTGACATGGAACTCATAAAAAAGACTGACGCCAGTTAAAATCATGTTGAATAAAATGGAAACCGGCTGTAAAAAAATTGAAAACGCTGAATCTGTTTGAGGTATTGATAACAGCGAAAGAATCGATTCCGGGCTGCGAAAAATTAGAATCACCATGAAATGAAAAACGTGGGGCAAATAAATAAAATAGATAATGCGGGGGAATTTTTTGATAATTTGTCTTTCCTCAGGAAAAACTAGTGAGAAAATTAATAGTTGGGGAAAGAAAAATTCCCACAGTAAAAACCAGCCATGGAAAATTTCCAAATCCAAACGGAGTTGACTGTTGGTTTTGAGAATCATCAAACCGAAAGCGCCCATCAGTGGCGCCAGGGCGGCAAAGAATATCATCACTGCGGTTATCCGGTTGAGCCGTTTTGTCTTGTTCTCCCGGTAAATGAACAATCCCAACAGAAACAGCAAAACCCCGATGGATAAATAGATGATTGATGTGATAAAAGCAAAATTCATGAACTTTGATGGTCTATGATCAGGATTCTATTGATGTTTGATTTTAATACGTAATTTCGGAAAAGAGTTTCCCTTCATTTTTCCTCGGTCGATGAGACCTGTTAATCTAATGAATAATCTTCTGAAATTCAAGTATTTTTGTAGTTGCTGAGAGTCGGCAAACAAGTCTGGGGAGGCGATAACTAAATTTTTAAATTCTTTCTTCAGTGAAGGCATCAGAAATCCATCGGAAAGTGAAATGTCATCGCAGTCTGTAGATCTCAGTCACAAGCGGAGACTTAGACTGATGCCATCGCTTTATTTGTAAAAATATTAAAAATAGTTGGCTTGATTTAAAAATTTTATCGTCTGTCAAATAATCAGATCATCAAGCGATGGCATCAATAGTTTTCCTCCGGATGCTGAGATGCTTTCGCAATCATGAAATATTTCTTGACAAAATGAGTGGATATACTTATATTGGACTTTTAAAATCAACTAGGGTTGAATTTATTGGTGTTTAAATTCTCCACCAATCTAACCAAATGGAGGTTTCCATGAATAACAAAACATTTGTAATTTTGCTTTGCCTGCTTGTTTTAGCCGGCTGCTCCAGCTCGTATAAATTACAATATCAGGGCGAAGCTGGCGAAACGCGGCAGTACCAGATGAGCATGGATTTGGAACAAAACATGCAGATGATGGGCAACGAGATGAAAATCGCGATGGATGTGGTGCAATTGCTCACCCAGAAAGTAATCGCGGTTGATGATGACGGTGCTTTGGACATCAGCATTGTTTATGATTCGCTCAAGTTTGACGTTTCCGGACCTCAGGTCGCTGCGCTGAAAGATCGACTTGCTGAACAAGTCGATAAAATTACCGGCATGGAGTTAAACTTTAAAATGTCACCGCGGGGAAAATTATTGGAAGTGACTACAATTGATAGTCTCATTCCCGAGCAGCTACAGCAACTTCTTGATCCAAAAAGATTAGTGAATTCAATTTCCCCAAACCTTCCCGAACATCCGGTTAAAATTGGAGACACTTGGACCGAGATCGATACAACGCCGTTGAAAGTTCAAAATTCGGAAATGATGGTAACAAGCAACACCAGCTATAAACTTGTCGGCAAGGAAAAGCTGAACGGGTTAGAATTGCTTAAAATCACTCAGAACGGAGAAGTCGAAATCGAAGGTGAGATGGAGCAAATGGGAATGACCCTTTATCTCGAGGGAGATGGTGAATTTAAAGGGGAATTTCTGTTTGATTCAAAGAGGGGAAGCTTTCACCAGGGGAACAGCGAAACTGAAATGGATATGACCATCGCCATGACCGGTCAACAAAACATGACCATCCCGATGACACAGTTCGTAAGAATTAAAGTATCAAAACTAAAATAAGGCTGAGCGATCCGAAAATTTTTAAAGGCGTTAGAAAACCAATCAGCGGGATTTTTCCGGCGCGATTTCAACATATTAATTTTACTCATGTTAAATTGTTCGGCGTAATTATTTGAGATGGCAACACGTATTTTAAAAAATTTGATTGATCTGGCGTCGGGCACGTTAGTGTCCCGAATTTTCGGATTTGTCAGAGAGCTGGTAACCGCGGCTTATTACGGTACCAACCGGGCAATGGATTTGTTCGTGATCGCCTTTACTATCCCGGCATTTTTTCGACAGGTGCTGGGCGAGGACGTGGTCGAACGGGCTTTTATGCCGCCGTTTAAAAGACTGATCAGCATCAGGAAACATGAACAGGGCTGGAGGTTATTATCCAATTGTTTGAATCTGATGATCCTGGTGCTTTTGATTCTGACAGCCCTGTTATATCTGATCGCCCCCATCGTGGTCAAATTGATTGCGCCCGGATTGGAAGCAGAGTTTATGCCGCGTGCTGTTACCATGACTTACTGGATTTTACCATTTATGTTCCTTATCGGTCTGGCGGCTTTTGCCGGCGGTGTTCTCAATTTTTTTGAAATGAATAAAATTTATAGTTTGGCGCCGGCGATGATGAGCGTCGGCGTCATTCTGGGAATTGTATTGTTTCGATCCACGCTGGGAATCTACGCATTGCCCGCCGGTTTTTTGCTGGGAGCGCTGCTGGAATTGGTGATTCAAATACCCTTTCTGTTTCATCGGAGAATTCGGCACAAGACAAATGCCTGCTATTATCCGCGAATCAATTTTAAAGAACAAGGACTCAAAAAAGTAGGTTCGGAGAGCGGATTTATCTTTCTTAAATCGCTGCTGGATAAATCGGTGGAGATCGTTGATCGCATTCTGGCGTCGTTTCTGATTACCGGCAGTATTGCTTCGCTCTGGTTCGCCCATCGGCTGATTTTGCTGCCGGTGGCGATTGTTGGACTGGCAATCAGTCGTTCACTGATCCCTTTTCTCACCGAAAAACAAGCTTTATTGGAAGAACAGCAATTCATATCCGGCGTCAGATTGGGGATACAGCTCAATTTTACGCTCATCATTCCCACCACGATGGTCATGGTGGTGATGGCAAAACCGATCATTACGATCGTTTTTCAGCGAGGCTCATTCGATGCTGAAAGTACCGGACTGACCGCCATTGCTTTCTGGTGCTATTCTGCGGGTTTATTGGGTCTCAGTTTGAATGCCTTTCTGTCCCGCATGTTTTCGATTTTTCAAAAAAACCGGATTCCGTTCTATGTGGCGATAATATCCTCTCTGCTGAATATTGTGCTAAATTTTCTGCTGGTGAGAACCCCATTGAAACATGGCGGCATTGCCCTGGCGTCTTCCATCGCATTTACAGTGAGCTGTGTGATTTTGCTTCTGCTGTTGGCAAGGGAGCTCGAGCATCGGCTGGATTTGAAAATGATTGTATTTGATCTTGGTAAAATCGTTTTTGCCTGTACGGTTTTGGGCCTGCTTAATTCTTTAATCTACCATTCCTATCTATCGGTTTTCGCTGCAAAATTGACCGCATCGATCTTTCTTCAAAATGTCTTTTCTTTAATCGTGATTATACTGGTTTCATTGGCGCTTTTCGGTGGTTTTATCGCTTTGGCAGGTCCCAAAGAGATAAGGGGACATTTGCTACGGATTATTCGGAGATGAATCAAAATCAAGATGTTGTACGCTTTTCCCAATTACCCGCGACAACTTCAAATCGGCTGCCGAACCGAACTGGCCTATTGAAATGAAAACACAGCCCAATCATTGGTAGACAGCTTGTATTTTCAGTATACATGACACATATCCAAAGCCGTTTCAACGAATTCTTGTTAGACTCCGTGAATGCTTGCTATTCATGCTTTATGGGGGAGTCCTTGCATTAAACCTTAAAAGCCATTTTGCAGATTTTTAATTCAACCCTAAAATTCTAAAGCAAAACATGTATTTTGATTATAATTACAGATTTTATGGAGAGTTGGAATGAAATGCCTTTATGCATTTCCCAGAATCGCATAAAGGCGATT
>DSAU01000065.1 GCA_011046315.1 bacterium | reverse complement strand
GTGAAGCGAACAATTGATCATGACCACAGTTTTTCCCTGATTGACGATGGCATCAGCTTGCTCGGCTGTGATTTTTCGCGGATCAGCCAGCAGTTGTTGGTAGTTTTTATAGCGATCTAAATTACAAAGATTTCCCGCTGATGAAATAGTAGCGACAATAAACGGATTACCTTCAGTAGTCTTACCTATCTCCTTAACCATTACCCGGTCGCTGTTTTCATCCAGCAAATAAAAGTAATCGACAATCTGATGCATATCGGCTAATTTTTGAGCGTCACCAGGTTCAAATCCCAGAAAGCTTGCCGGCGACTGCAATTGCGCCAAACATACTCTCGTCAATAACAAAAATACACCAATAACAGCCGATGTTTTTCGATAGATCATTATTCCTCCAAATTATAACAGCTAAAATATTTGATTTGGATTGATCAGGAGTTGAGACAACTCACGAAAAAAAATTCGTTTTCGAACACATCTCGAACCAACACCTTTCCTCTATGGATCATTACTCTGCTGCCGGCTGCAATTGTATCAATTTGCCAGTCTTTATCTAACAGAATTGGATCTGCATCTTTTCCGATTTGAATGCAGCTTTCCGCGTCAATTTTCGGCTTTTGCGATAGCCGCTGCCAATGCAGCGCCTTTTTCAAAACGGTAAGGCTGAGCCGCGAGACATTTCTCCAACGCCGCCAGAAAAAGCATCACATTCCCCTGGGTTGCTGATGCGCCCATCAATCCGATGCGCCAGGCTTTTCCTTTAAATGCGCCTAATCCGCCGCCGATCTCAATCCCAAATTCCTGAAGCAACTGCCGCCGGACTGCAAGGTCTTCGACTTTTTCCGGCACGGCGACGGCATTCAGCATGGGTAATTGATGACCTGGTTGCGCCAGAAACTGAATCCCGATGGCTTCTAGCCCGGCTTTCAATATCTGATGATTATTAACATGCCGCTGCCAGCGGTGCTCCAGTCCTTCTTCGCTGACCATTTTGAGCGCTTCCAGTAAAGCGTAATTCATATTTACCGGCGCAGTGTGATGATAAAGCCGCTCTCCTCCCCAATATTGTCGAATCATGGACAGATCGAGATACCAGCTCTGTACTTTGGCTTTTCGTTGATCCATCTTTTTTACTGCCGCCGAGCTGAAAGTTACCGGGGAAAGGCCTGGCGGACAGGAGAGGCATTTTTGAGAGCCCGAGTAGCAGGCATCGATCCGCCAAGCATCGACTTCCAGTTGCATGCCGCCCAGACTGGTCACCGCATCCACCAACAGCAACGCGCCATGATTGTGAACAATTTCGGAAATCTCCTCCAACGGTTGTCCAGCTCCGGTCGATGTTTCAGCGTGAACAATGCTGACCACTTTTGCGGGTTTATTTTTTAAAGCCTGCTCGATTTGCTCGGAATCAAAAACTTTTCCCCACTCCACTTCAATCCGACTCACCACTGCGCCGCAGCGTTCAGCCACATCCGCCATCCTCATTCCGAACACGCCGTTGATACACACCAACACCGGATCTCCTGGTTCGACCAGATTAGCGAAACAGGTTTCCATGCCGGCGCTACCAGTACCGGACATCGCAAGCGTCAGTTCATTTGTGGTGCGAAAAACATATTTTAGCTGCTCGCGAACTTCATCTAAAATTTCCAAAAAGTGTGGATCAAGATGACCCAGTGTTGGTCTGGAAAGGGCTTCCAAGACCCGCGGATCAACGTCAGAGGGACCAGGTCCCATCAAAACTCGTTTCATTGTCTGTTGCAAATAGTTCATCGCATTCTCCGTAAATTAATTCATATTTTTTTGATCCATCATTTTCACTAATTCAGAATTGCGGAAAAACATCACCCGAAACCAAAACGCGGCAGCTGCGGCACCAGCCGCTATGATTTTTTTTAAACTAACTTTGCCTTGATTATAAAAAAATATTTCAACCGGCTCCGGTTTTTAAAATATTATCTCGATTATAGTTTATTGATTTTTTCTCATATTGTCAAGATTTATTTTGTTCAATTCGGCATGGCGGTAATTTTTCTAAAAAATAAATAATGAACATATTCATCAGGATACAGCTCATCTCACCATAATTTATTCAAAAGTTTATCCCCCAATTACTGATTAATGAAAAATTTTCTCAATTTTTGCTTGACACTTAATGAATATTTTAATATAATATTAGTAGCTCAAAATGGGCAGATTTAATTTAAACATTTTTTCCCTCTTTCTCATTTAAAGGAGAGGATCTATCAAAGTCATCTTTTGCAGGGTGATTGAGAGGTTTTTATTATTTTTAAATTAGATCATTATTAATCATGATTTGAATTTTATCTTCCCCAACTAGGAGGAGGTTTAAGCATGCAGGTTGCTGTAAGAGTTGACAGAGTTACACTGGATACTTCAACAAATCGATTCGTCGTCATTTTGCGCGACGATGTTAAAAGCCGCTGGTTACCAATTGTTGTCGGCACGACCGAGGCGCAGGCAATTGCGCTGCAACTGGAAGGTATCCTGCCGCCGCGTCCGCTGACACATGATTTGATGAAAAATTTGTTGGAATCGATCAATGTTGAAATCTCGAAAATTATCGTCAATGATCTTCGCGAAAACACCTATTACGCTGTCATCCATTTAAAATTGAATAAAAAATCCAAAGAGATCGATGCGCGTCCCAGTGACGCCATTGCGCTGGCGCTGCGAGTGCAGGCGCCCGTATTTGTGGAAGAAAGCGTAATGCGAAAAGCCGCTGTAATCGAACGGATGGAAGAATCAGAGCTGGAAGCCAAATCCGATAGACCCTATGGTGAAATAGACCATTTGGAAGAATTAAACATTAAGCTTCAAAAAGCAGTGCGCGAAGAACGGTTCGAGGATGCAGCGCGAATCCGCGATGAAATCATCGAGTTTAAACACGAGCGGCATCAGTCGTAAAAAGTAAACTACCTATTTTATAAGACAGGATGTTGGAACAGGTTAATTTACAAAGATTTAGATTTGTGAGTGCTTAATAAGCCATTATCGATAGAATCGAAATGAATATCCAGTTTTAATTATTTTGGAGCAAAATATCGATTTGCCATGATTGAAGCGTCATGAAAAACAGCTTTCTTGCATCAAAAAAAATCTACCTCCGGCCCATGGATATCGAAGACGCTGAACTAATCTGCCAGGGTGAGAATGATCCACAAGTGCGTGAGGCTCTTTTTTTAGCTCTACCCATCAATATTGACGCAGCCAGAGATCGAATCCAAAAACAGCTTGCTGATCCCGCTTCCATTATTTTTACAATTTGCTTGATCGAAAACGACCTGCCGATCGGGCAGACTGCGCTCTTTCGGGTGGATTATATCAGCCGTTCAGCAATCTTTTATCTTGCCATTTTATCACCGGAACACTGGGCAAGCGGTGTTGGTACCGAAACCACCGCCTTAATGGTGGATTATGCTTTTGCCACCCTCAATTTAAACCGGATTCAATTGCACGTTAATTCTGAAAATCATCCCGCTATAAAAATTTATCAGCGGATCGGTTTTCAGAAAGAGGGCGTATTGCGGCAGGCGATGTATAAAAACGGCGACTACTTTGATTTCTGGGTAATGGGCATACTGCATAAGGACTGGCGACGGCTCAAAGATCCATCATAGCTTTCCAATTTTTTTTCATCAGCAACCCCGCTGCTTATGGAATCATTCCAAAATGTACTTACCGGGTAAAACTTCACTTACTGGTGGAATTTGAAACTGCTGAAGCAGTTTATAAATTGCTATTTCTGTTCAGCTACACCATGATGAATCATGGTGTTTATTCAAACTACATTGTTGAACAAACACCACCATTTATTGTGGTGTAAAGTAGATCAATATATTGAGATGAACCGCTTCAGCGGTTTTTCTACCCATGACTGAGGTTTTACCTTACCGGGAACATTTTGCTTGCAATGAACTGGTTTTTATTTTATATTTACCTTTCGTTTAAATGGCTGTGACATAAGCATCAGAATGTGCTGTTAATTCCGGAGTTGTTGCGCTATTCAAAGCGATTCAGGGTAGCTACTACAAACCATAACGAAAAAAAAGCGGAGTGATTCAATGACATCATCGAAATCGAAAAAAGCGCAGCGTCGCTTATCGCCATGGTTCTGGGTACCGAGCTTGTATTTTGCCGAAGGCATTCCCTACATTGTTGTCATGATTATCTCAGTGATCATGTACAAACGAATGGGTATCTCCAACACTGATATTGCACTTTACACCAGTTGGCTTTACCTACCCTGGGTTATCAAACCGCTTTGGAGTCCGGTAGTTGATCTATTCAAAACCAAGCGACTCTGGATTATTGTAATGCAACTATTCATCGGAGCCGGTCTCGCCTGTGTTGCATTTACAATTCCAGTGCCGAATTTTTTTCAATTTACTCTGGCGTTTTTCTGGTTGCTGGCATTCAATTCAGCTACGCATGACATTGCCGCCGATGGTTTTTATATGCTCGGATTGACAGAACACCAACAAGCCTGGTTTGTAGGTGTCCGCAGCACATTCTACCGCTTTGCCATGCTGACCGGACAGGGATTGTTGGTTATTCTTGCAGGCTACATCGAAAGTCACAGCGGACTCGAGAGTGTCGAAATAAATGTGCAAGCGGTCAATCAAACAGTGAACCAACGGATTGTCTCGCCTGATAGTTTGGAAATTTCGCCACTGGATGGCGATTTGAGGATCATTACCCATCCCCAAAAGCTTGAAATTACCATCGAAAAAAAGTCCCGCCATGAAATCGATCAAATCACAGAAATGGTGAAACAATGGAACGCCAATTTCATGACCACCCGCGAGGCAGAAAAAAAACAAGACCAAAGTACAGCGCCCTCCTGGTGGCAGCGTAATGTGGTCGTCAAAATAGAATCTGGTTTCCGGGCAATTTTTGGGTCTGATAAAAAAATCGCTGACAGATTAGAAAAAACAGGAAATGTTAGAGTGATCTATTTTTATCTGTCGCGTCAACCCGAACCAGATCGCACCATCGTGGTGAATTTTGGCAGGGAGTCCGGCGATAAATCCATTAACCTGATCGAAGGCGCCCGCCGTGAATTTACTGCTGCAAATTGGAACCAACCATTGATGTCGCTAATTCAATTGGACCCCAAGCTAAAGCAGCCAACTTCAGCCGATTTTGTGGCGCGCGCCGGAAACATACCGCTGTCATGGATGGTAACGTTCGGCTTCATGGCAATACTGTTTTTGTTTTTTAGCCTGTACCATCATCTTGTTCTGCCCTATCCAAAAGAGGATTCCGCTCGCACCGATATCACCTTTAAATCTTTTTTTAAAGATTTTGCCAATACCTTTGTATTATTTTTCAAAAAAGATAAAATCGGACTGTCCATCGCCTTTCTGTTGTTATATCGATTAGGCGAATCCCAGCTCGTTAAAATTGCGTCACCGTTTCTGTTAGACACTCAGGAACTGGGCGGATTAGGTCTGACCACGGGCCAGGTGGGATTTGTTTACGGCACAGTCGGCATTGCGATGTTGACTGTAGGCGGTTTGTTGGGCGGATTTTTAGCAGCGAGGCACGGCTTAAAAAAATGGCTGATCTGGATGGCGATTGCAATTAACGTGCCCGATGTGGTGTACATTTATCTTGCCCAAACCCAGACAGCTAATTTTTTCATCATCAATCTTTGTGTCGGCATTGAGCAATTAGGCTACGGATTCGGATTTACCGCCTACATGCTTTACATGATTCTCATTTCCGAAGGTAAATTCAAAACCGCTCACTTCGCCATCACTACCGCATTTATGGCGCTGGGAATGATGCTTCCCGGCATGATCAGCGGATGGATTCAGGAGTTGATCGGTTATTACAACTTTTTCGTTTGGGTGTTGATATCCACCATTCCTGGAATTATTCTGGTTAACTTTTTACCTATTGATCCTGAATTCGGAAAGCGACAGGAAAAATAGCCGCTAATGTAACATTTTGGCTTCGGTGGCAATGATCGATTGCTGTCGAAGCCCAAATCCTTTCGTCAATCAGCCGGAAGCCGGAACATGACAATGCAGGGCAACCATGAATATTGAACCCATTGAATTCTACTTTCAATCTCAATTGACTGCTCTCGATTTTTTCTTCATTTTCATATTTTTGCTGATATCAATTTCACTCGGTGTTTTTTTCTCCAAACGAGGCCGCCAAAATCTCAGCCAATATTTTGCTTCCGGTTCTGGATGTCCCTGGTGGCTTCTGGGGACTTCGATGGTTGCTACCACATTTGCTGCTGATACGCCGTTGGTAGTCAGTGGACTGGTTGTCAAACAGGGGATCTGGGGAAACTGGTTCTGGTGGAGCCAGGTTATGATATTTATGGGCGGTGTCTTTTTTTTCGCCCGGCTATGGAAACGGGCAAACATTTTAACCGACACTGAATTAGTCGCTCTGCGCTATTCAGGAAAGCCGGCTCGAGTTTTGCGGGGATTTCGCGCACTTTACTTTGCCCTCGCTTATAATTGTTTGATCATGGGATGGGTAATCCTATCAATGACCAAAATCATGGGCTTGACGTTCAACATTCCCAAGCACTGGGCAGTAATCGCGAGCATCTTCATCACTGTAGTTTACTCCGCCATTTCCGGGCTGTGGGGTGTTATGGTGACCGACTTTTTTCAATTTCTGCTGGCAATGGGAATGGCAATCGTTCTGGCAATTGTCTCGCTGAATGCAGCCGGGGGATTGGATTCTATTTTAAACCAGCTTCCACAAATTTATGGCCCAGAAAATGCGGCGGCAATGACCCGTTTGCTGCCATCGTTTGACACACCGGAATACGGTTTCACAATCTTTCTTCTTTACATATTGCTATTATGGTGGACGGTTGGCGGCACCGACGGTGGCGCCTATCTGGCGCAGCGAATGATCGCAGCTAAAAATGAGAAGCATTCATTTCTGGGTTATCTCTGGTACAACATCGGACATTTTTGTCTCCGCCCCTGGCCCTGGATACTGGTCGGACTGGTCGCTGCTGTAAAATTTCCCGGCATCGCTGCTCGCAACCCAATTACCGGTGTGTTGGAAAAAGACCCTGAACTGGGTTATATTGCGGTCATGCTCACCAACCTGAAACCGGGATTGCTTGGGTTAATGTTGGCATCTTTTTTGGCCGCTTTCATGTCTACCATCAGTACCCAAATTAATTGGGGAGCATCCTATTTGATAAACGATTTTTACAAGCCATATATCAATCCGAACGCATCAGAAAAACACTACATCCGCGTCTCCATTCTTACGGTGGTTTTAATGGCAATATTGGGGGGTGTTATTTCATTTCTGATGACCGATATTTTTTTCGCGTGGCTGCTACTGTCTGCCATAAACGCTGGTATCGGAATTGTATATATTGCGCGCTGGTATTGGTGGCGCATAAACGCTTATTCCGAAATTTCCGCGATCATGTCGATCCTGATAACAGTGGCAGCTATAATTTTTATTCAAAATGAAAGTTTGTTGCAAATCGTTCTCACCAGCATTGTCGGGTTCACCCTGTTGATGTTATTCCTGTCGGGATTTGTGGCGCAAAAACGGTTTGGGATCAATCCAAAATCAGCATTGTTCATCGTTGTCATTGCACTGATCGCAGTGGTTTTGGTGACACTGGTAACGTTGCCGGAAAAAAAATTTCCCTGGACACTGATCTACACTGTTCCCATCTCCCTGACAGTCTGGTTGAGCACAACCCTGTTGACCAAGCCAGTGGAAGAACATCAACTAATTAAGTTTTACCGCCGGGTTCATCCGGGCGGACCCGGTTGGAAAAAAATTTCAGAGAAAATCCCTGAAGATTACAGCAAACGGTCATTGTTTACCCGGCGAAATCTTATTGCAGCAATTTCTGGGATTGTAGCTGTTTACAGTGTTTTGCTGGGGATCGGTTATTTATTGCTGGGAAAAACTATCGCCGCCGCCATTCTATCGGGAGTGCTGCTGCTTAGCGTTTTCATTATGATAAAGAATTTATCTGAAGAACAGTGGAAAACAAACAGCAACGATAACGCATCTTGTGCCTCTTGAATGAAACAAAATTAATTGAGTTCACATAAATGCTTCTCTTCAAGCAACCAGTCCATGTGAACAACCCGGAGCAAATAAACAGCAAAAGTCATATCATCATTTAAACAGATTTTCATCGTTATTTATTCTCATCTGAATTCAAGCCGGAATTCAGATTAAAAAACAATTAGTCCGAATCGGTGAGCAACGCTGGTCTGCCC
The DNA here is from genome assembly GCA_011046315.1 of bacterium. GTDB lineage: Bacteria > Zhuqueibacterota > Zhuqueibacteria > Thermofontimicrobiales > Thermofontimicrobiaceae > Kaytiofontadaptatus. The sequence continues at coordinate 1,263 of DSAU01000065.1, read as the reverse complement.
ACAATTGACACAAAAAATCAAGTGAATCCCCTGATTTTTCCACCCATACCATCTATATGCCACACTTGGTCATATTAAATACAAAACAAAACTTTGCAGAAGAACCAGAACCTGCTGGACTCCCAAGAAAACTAACCCTGTCTACTATTCTCCGGTATACAAAATTCGATCCCCCAGATAACTTTTAATTTTATCAATTGCCACCCGATCCTGTTGCATGGTATCGCGGTCGCGAACTGTTACTGTTTGATCTTCGAGCGATTGAGCATCAACAGTGATGCCAAAAGGAGTTCCCACTTCGTCCTGCCGTCGATAGCGTCTGCCGACTGCCCCGCCGTGATCATAAAACACCATAAAGTGCGGACGGAGCATATCGTAAATTTTCAACGCCAGTTCCGGCATGCCGTCGCGCTTTACAAGCGGAAAAATTCCGGCTTTAATCGGTGCAATTTTGGGTGACAGATGCAGCACAACCCGACTGTCCTTTTCCAGTTGCTGTTCCTCGTAAGCATCAATTAACGCGGTCAGCAGTGTCCGGTCCACGCCGGCTGATGTCTCGATAATGTATGGAATATAACGCTCCCGGGTTTCATCATCAAAATATTCCAGATTTTTACCGGAATACTCTGTATGCCTGGCCAGATCAAAGTCGGTGCGATTATGAATCCCTTCAAGCTCCATCGTGCCAAACGGAAATTCGTATTCGATATCGTAAGCGGCTTTAGCATAATGCGCGAGTTCATTTTCTTGATGTTGGTGAAATTTAAGCTTTTCGGCCGTAATGCCGATGGTTTTATACCAATTCATCCGCTGCTGTTTCCAGTATTCGAACCAGTCGTTGTCAGTTCCTGGCTTGACAAAAAATTGCATTTCCATCTGCTCGAATTCACGGGTGCGAAAAATAAAATTACCAGGCGTGATCTCATTGCGAAACGCCTTGCCGATCTGGGCAATGCCGAATGGTACTTTTTTACGCGATGCTTGCTGGACGTTGAGATAGTTGACATAAATTCCCTGAGCCGTTTCCGGACGCAGATAGACCACGGATCCCTGATCTTCAACCGGTCCCATGTGCGTTTTAAACATCAGATTAAATTGCCGTTCTTCGGTCAATTCACCGCCGCATACGGGACAGCTCTTCTGATTTTCCAACTGATCGGCGCGGAACCGCCGCTTGCAGGACTTGCAATCGACCAGTGGATCAGTGAACCCTTCCACGTGCCCGGAAGCCTCCCACACTCGGGGATGCATCAGAATCGCTGC
>DSAU01000062.1 GCA_011046315.1 bacterium | reverse complement strand
CGAGGAGCGAAGCGACGAAGCAATCTCTTAAATATTTGATAAGATTGCTTCGCTCCGCTCGCAATGACATGCTGACTAAAAACTTTTGCAAAAAAAACAAAGACTTTACTTGTAATACTATAGAGGATTTTCTTTCCGTCTTTTTCTTCTTCGATTTTTAAAATTAAGGAGTAGTATGCCGCTCGCCCTGCAGAGCGGGCTATCTTTGCTTTAGAACCAAAGTTAGTCTGGTCATCTTCCTGTAAAAATTTAATTCAACATCGAAAATTGTGATGAATTGTGGAGTCGGAAATTAATAGCACTTTTTAGGAGACAGCATGAGCACCTATCCATACAATCAAATAGAGCAAAAATGGCAGCAAAAATGGGAAAAAACCCGTCTTTATCAGACCGATATGGAGAATGTCGGCAGAAAGCTTTATTGTCTGGTGATGTTTATCTATCCGTCAGGTGATAAGTTACATATCGGACATTGGTATAATTACGGACCGACCGACACCTGGGCTCGGTTTAAAAGAATGCAGGGTTATAACGTATTCGAACCGATGGGTTATGATGCTTTCGGTTTGCCGGCGGAAAATTATGCAATTAAAATGAGAATTCATCCGGCGAAAAGCACCTCTGAAAATATCAAATATATCCGGCAACAATTAAAAGCCATGGGGGCGATGTACGATTGGACCAAGGAAATTAATACCAGCGAGCCAAACTATTATAGATGGACGCAGTGGTTTTTTCTGTTGTTTTACAAGAACGGTCTTGCCTATCGAAAAAAAGCGCCGGTTAACTGGTGCCCGAATTGTCAAACTGTGTTAGCAAATGAACAAGTAGTCGAAGGCAACTGCGAACGCTGTGATACCGAGGTTATCCGGAAAGATTTAAAACAATGGTTTTTTAAAATTACGGATTATGCTGAAAAGCTGTTGGAGGGGCACGAGCGAATAGAATGGCCCGAGAAAACAATTAACATGCAAAAAAATTGGATCGGCCGCAGTGAGGGCGCCCAAATTCAATTCAAAATTAAAGGTCGGAACGATGTGATCGAGGTTTTTACGACTCGACCGGATACACTGTTCGGCGTTACTTACATGGTGCTGGCGCCGGAGCACCCTCTGGTCGATAATCTGACGACTGATGAGCATCGCTCTGCTGTCAGCCAATATGTTGAAACGGCGCGAAAAGCCAGTGAAATTGATCGAACTTCCACCGAACGCGAAAAGACCGGCGTTTTCACCGGAGCTTATGCCATTAATCCGGTGAATCAGGAAAAAATTCCCATCTGGATCGCGGATTATGTGCTGCTAAGTTACGGGACCGGTTGTGTGATGGCTGTTCCAGGCCATGATTCGCGGGATTTTGAGTTTGCCAAAAAATATGGGCTGCCTATTCGGGAAGTCATCAGTCCAGACGGAGAAGCTCATTATCCGCTGGACCAGGCATATACAGAGCCGGGAATTATGATCAACTCAGCAGCTTTTAACGGAATGGTTTCGGAACAGGGGATTGAACGCATGATTAATCACCTGGAAAAAAATGGTGTTGGTGAAAAGAAGATCAATTATAAGCTGCGAGATTGGCTCATCTCTCGTCAGCGCTACTGGGGCGCTCCGATACCTATCATTTATTGTCCCCAATGCGGAGAAGTACCGGTTCCAGAAAATGAGCTGCCGGTGCTGCTTCCGGATAAGGTGGATTTTTCCGGAACCGGGGAGTCTCCATTAAACACTAATCCGGATTTTGTCAATACCAAATGTCCCAAATGTCAGCAACCTGCAAAGCGCGAAGTGGATACGATGGATACGTTCGTATGCTCTTCGTGGTATTTTCTGCGTTTCCCGAATCCCGAGGTTGATGATATGCCGTTTGACAGCGAAATGGTCAAAAAATGGCTGCCGGTCGATCAATATGTCGGCGGCGCTGAACATGCAGTAATGCATTTGATGTATGCGAGATTTTTCACCAAAGTCCTGTATGATTTAAAATTGATCAATTTTGATGAACCTTTTAAGCGATTGCTGCATCAGGGAGTCATCACCAAAGATTCCAACAAAATGTCCAAATCACGTGGCAATGTGGTCAACCCGGATCAATTTATTAAAAAATACGGTTCCGATACTTTCCGCATGTACATGATGTTCATGGGGAATTACGTGGAAGGCGGCGATTGGAGCGACGAGGGCATCACCGGAATCCACCGATTTTTAAATCGGGTGTGGCGGTTAACCGAATTGCTCAAAGATAATAAGGCAACTGGATCTGAACAGAACCAGAGCAAAGAGTTGGAGCGTATTCAGCACTATACGATCAAAATGGTAACGGTGGATTTAGAAAGGTTTCATTTTAACACAGCCATCAGTCGGATTATGGAACTGGTCAACGCGATTTATCTGTATATTCAAGATTTGAAACCGGATCAGCAAAACAAGCAAACACTGGACAATGTCATTGAAACCATGATTTTGCTGTTAGCGCCGTTTGCACCGCATTTTGCTGAGGAGATGTGGGAAAAACTGGGAAAACCGTACAGTATTTTTAATTTTCCCTGGCCTGAATATGATGAAGAAAAAACCATCAAGCAACTGATACCATTTGTTATTCAAGTCAATGGCAAAGTTCGATCCACAATTGAAATTGAGCCGGATTCAGAAGATGAGCACGCATTGAAGCGGGCGTTGGACGATGAAAAAATTCAAAAATATGTTAATGGCAAAAAAATCATCAAAAAAATTGTGGTTAAGAACCGGCTGGTGAATATTGTTGTTAAATGATTTAAAAACAATCTTTAATTAAAGAGAGGATATCATTCAGGTATCCTCTTTTTTATTGACATTTTTTAAATTTATTAATATATTGTTTTTCAATGTATGGTTAAAGGATTAAAAAGTGCATTCACCATGAAAAATCAAGAAATAGCTGATATTTTTTCCACCATTGCAGACATCCTTGAAATTCAAAACGAGAATCAGTTCAAGGTCAATGCCTATCGAAAAGCAGCCAGGGCATTGACAGATTTAAACGTGGATATTGAGCAATTGCAGCAGCAGGATCAGCTATCATCAATCCCGGGAGTTGGTAAGGCCATCGCCAAAAAAATTGATCAATATCTCAATACCGGAAAAATCCAAAAATATGAGGAACTGATCAGCGAATTTCCAAAAGGATTGCTGGAATTGTTAAAAATTCAAAATTTAGGACCCAAAACCATAGCGCTGGCAGCAAAAAAACTCAACGTTCAAAATCTGGATGATCTGTTGGTCGTTATTGAAAACGGAAGCCTGTCCAAATTACCGGGAATGGGTGAGAAAAAGGTCCAAAAAATTAAAGCCGGGGTGGATTATTACTTATCGTCTCGCGGAAATATTTTAATTTCACAGGCGCTTACTGTAGCAGAAGAAATTGTTCGCCATTTAGCTGAGACATCAAATCCCGAAGACATTTCCATAGCCGGCTCCATCCGCAGAATGAAAGAGACGGTTCATGATATTGACATTCTTGTTGCGTCAAAGCAGCCGAAATCTTGTATCAAAAATTTTGTTGATTTTAAGGGAGTTCGAGAAGTAATCGCTGCTGGTGAGACCAAAGCGTCAATTCGACGTACAGATGGCTCGCAAGTGGATTTGCGCGTGGTTTCACCGGAAAATTTTGCAGCAGCCTTGCTTTATTTTACCGGTTCAAAAGCGCATAATGTCAAATTGCGGTCACTGGCAAAGAACAAGTCACTAAAAATCAATGAGTACGGAGTATTTAAAAACGATCGCAAAATTGCGACCGATTCTGAAGAAGATATTTATCGCAAGCTTGGATTGAGCTGGATTGCGCCGGAACTTCGAGAAGATAGGGGAGAGGTGGAACTGGCGGAAGAAAATCGGTTGCCAGTACTGATAAACCGTGAAGATATTTTGGGAGATTTGCACGTTCATTCCAATTACAGCGACGGTCATCACAGCATTGAAAGTATGGCAGAATCCGCCGCTGCAATGGGATACCAATACATTGCCATTTGCGATCATTCAAAATCCGCCAATTATGCTAATGGATTATCTGCTGAAAAATTGGAGCAGCAGATAAAGGAAATCGATTCGCTGAATCAACGATTTGATAATTTTAAAATTTTGAAAGGCGCAGAAGTTGATATATTGCCTGACGGCGCTTTAGATTTTCCTGATAACCTTTTGCAGCAGTTGGATATTATAGTGGCTTCGATACATTCTGCATTTAACCAAAATCCGACCGAGCGAATTTTAACAGCGATGAACAATTCGTATGTGGATATTATCGGGCATCCTACCGGGCGGCTGATTAACCAGCGACAAGGTTATGATGTTGATCTGGCAAAAGTAGTTGAAAAAGCTCAACAAAAAGGGATCGCATTGGAGCTGAACGCTCATCCGCTGCGGTTGGATTTAAATGATGTTGATGCTAAAATGGCAAAAGATTCAGGAATAAAAATCGCGATCAATACCGATGCCCATGCAACCAAAGATTTAAATTTTATTGAATTTGGAATCGGCGTTGCCCGACGAGCCTGGCTTGAGAAAAATGATGTTCTGAACTGTCAAACTTGCCAAAAAATTCTCAACAATAAAAGAAAAAAACAGGATACTCAAAATGAAATGCTTGAAAAGTAAAACAGTGTTGCTCATATTATTTTCAATATTTATTTGTTGCTACAACAGCCTCTATGCAACCGTTAATTTAACAACAACTTCACGTGGAAAAAACGGCGCTGTAGTAACATCTGAGCCCATCGCTACCCAGGTTGGAATTGATGTTCTAAAACAAGGCGGAAATGCGGTCGACGCAACCGTAGCTGTCGGTTTTGCCCTGGCGGTAACCTATCCAACTGCCGGTAATATTGGCGGCGGCGGATTTATGCTGATTCATTTTCCGAACGGGACACAGACCACAATTGATTTCAGAGAAACTGCTCCGCTGGCATCATCAAAGAACATGTATCTGGATAGTGAAGGAAATGAAATCCCCCAAAAAAGCACGCTGGGTTATCTTGCCTGCGGCGTTCCCGGAACAGTGGCTGGACTTAGCTATGCTTTAGAAAAATACGGAACCATGACGCTGGATCGGACACTCGAACCTGCGATGAAGCTGGCAAGCCATGGTTTTCCGGTTTCCTGGTCTTTGCATCAGGATATGGAAAGGCTAAAGAGCGCTTTTACGCAATTTCCATCATCGGCTGAAGTCTTTTTAAAGAAGCATGGGTTGGCTTATGAAATGGGTGAGTTGTTCAAACAACCCGCTTTGTTCAACACGCTGAAAATGATTTCTGATACAGGTACAAAATCGTTTTACAGCGGAAAGATCGCCCAATTGATTGTCGATGATGTACAAAATAACGGCGGCATCATCAGCCTCGAAGATTTGAAAAATTATCGCGCCATCGAACGAGAGCCGGTTGTGGGCAGTTACAAAGGTTTCCAAATCACCTCGATGGGCCCACCATCTTCCGGAGGAATTGCTCTTATTCAAAGCTTGAACATTTTGGAACAGTTCGACTTACAGGAAATGGGCTACAACTCGACAACCTATTTACACTTACTGGGCGAAGTTTTGAAAAATGTCTATATTGTGCGCGCCCATTATCTGGGCGATTCGGATTTTATCAACATTCCGTTAGATGAGCTAATCAGTCATGAATTTTGTGCAGCTTTAGTGGATAAAATCAATCTGAACCAGTCAACACCAGCAGAAAGTCTGGCAGTTAGCAATCCTTTTTTATTTGAAGGAGACCATACAACCCATTATAATATTGTGGACAAAAACGGCATGGCGGTTGCAGTGACCACGACCATCAACACTGGTTACGGATCAAAAGCCGTTGTCAAAGGCGCTGGATTTTTATTAAACAATGAAATGGATGACTTTGCAGTAAAAATCGGATCGCCAAACATTTATGGTCTGGTCGCGTTTCAACCCAACACGATTGAACCGGGAAAGCGAATGCTTTCATCGATGAGCCCGACGATCATTACCAAAGATGGAAAATTTATCCTTGCCATTGGTGCAATGGGTGGTCCTAAAATAATTACCGCCACCTTGCAGACAATTCTGAATGTCTTGGAATTTAACATGTCAATACAGGAGGCGATAAATGGACCGAGGATGCACCACCAATGGCTGCCAGATAAAATTTTTCTTGAAAAAATCTGGTTTCCCAAAGATGTGATATCGGGGCTGATGCAAAGAGGAAATACTGTCCAGATTATGGGGTATCATTCTGAAGTAAATGCAATACATTTTATTCCGCAATCAAATTTATTCACCGGCGCTGCCGATTTTCGCTATAATGGATTGGCGATTGGTTATTAGTTTTATTAATGGATTCACAATATGAAAAAACGATATATCGTCATTGTTGCATTGATAGTTTTGCTCATTACCGGCTATTTTGTGTTGGGTAGAATTTTCCTTCCACCGGCTGGAGATTTCGATGAAAATCCCATCGAAGTAAAAATCAAGCCGGGATTATCATCCAATGCCATCGCTAACATATTGAAAGATAAGGGGATTATTAAAAACGCGGATGATTTCCATTTCGCCTGCCGATTATTCAGATGCATCGACCGGTTAAAGGCTGGAAGATACCAGATTTTACCGGGACAATCGGTTTATCAGGTGATGAAAATTATTGTGGAAGGGAAAACATCGCATATACCGGTGGTAATACCTGAAGGTTTTACATCATTTGAAATTGCATCGTTGCTGCAAAAAAAACTGGAAATTGATTCGGCAAAATTCATTGAAAAAACTATTAATCCGACACTGCTCAAAGATCGTGGAATCGATGCTCCTTCGGCAGAGGGCTATCTCTTTCCCAATACCTATTACTTCTACTGGGGAATTTCTGAAGCTGAAGTAATCAAATTAATGGTCAATCACTTTTTTGAAAATTTCAACGATTCGTTACAACTAATTGTCCAGGAAGAAGGTTGGACGATTCATCAAATTGTAACAATTGCATCTCTCATTGAAGGTGAAGCAATGATTGATTCGGAGCGGGTTATTATTTCAGCCATCTATTATAATCGGCTCAAAAAAGGAATGCTCTTGCAAGCCTGTCCAACCGTGCAATACCTTATTCCTGGTCATCCGCGACGTCTGTTAAATCGCGATTTGGCGATTGATTCGCCATACAACACCTATATTTATCCCGGCTTGCCTCCCGGTCCGGTGAACAATCCGGGGATGCAGTCAATTTATGCTGCTATTAATCCGGCCGACGTGGATTATTTGTACCTTGTTGCTCGAGGCGATGGTTCACACATTTTTAGCACGAGTTTATCTCAACACTTAAAAGCAAAAGCAAAATTCGATGAATTGCGTCGAACAATCAAACGAAACCAAAGGCTCAATGGCTCAAAAAAGAGATAACATCACTCTGTTGCGAAATTTAAACGCTGAACAACGGAAGGCAGTTGAACATGTGGATGGTCCGAACTTAATTCTTGCCGGCGCTGGCAGTGGAAAAACTCGGGTGCTCACTCACAAGATCGGCTATCTGATTGAAAGAAAAAAATCTCCCCCCCAAAATATCCTGGCCATGACCTTTACTAATAAAGCCGCCAACGAGATGAAAGAGCGGGTGGTTCAGTTAATAAAAGGCGACATTCGCGGTCTCTGGATCGGGACTTTTCATGCTAATTTTGCCAGAATACTTCGGAAAAATTGTGAGAAACTGGGTTATTCATATAATTTTGCTATTTACGATGAATCAGATCAGCTCTCCTTGATAAAGGCAATCATTAAAGATTTAGATATCCTGCCTGCCAGTAAGGTTTCACCAAAAGGGATTCATTCAAAAATAAAATTTTTGAAAAATGCGAATGTTACTTTTGATGAATTTGAAAAAATATATCAAGGTTATGTCGATGAATCTTTGAGATTGGTTTATTCTCACTACACAAAACGACTAAAGGACAACAACGCGATGGATTTTGAGGATTTGCTGCTGAAATCCATTGAGCTGTTCACGCTTTTTCCGGCGGTGCTTGCCTATTACCAAAATATGTTTCGCTATCTATTGGTCGATGAATATCAAGATACCAACCGGTTGCAGTATGACTTGCTTAAATTGCTTAGTGCACAATATCGGAATATTTCAGTGGTCGGTGATGATGACCAATCCATTTATCAGTGGCGGGGCGCGGATATCAGAAACATTCTTGAATTTGAAAAAGATTTTCCGGAATGCACGATTTTCCGGCTTGAACAGAACTATCGCTCAACAACGAATATTTTAAAGGTCGCCCATTCCATCATCTCTCACAATGTTCATCGAATGGATAAGGAGCTCTGGACAAAAAATGATTGCGGAGAAAAAATATGCCTAAAAATTGCCACTGACGCCTACGAAGAGACCAATTTTATTATCCAAAAGATAGAATCCGAAATTCAACTCAACCAGAGAAATTTTTCCGATTTCGCCATCCTGTATCGAATAAATGCGCAGTCGCGTGTGATCGAGATGGCATTAAAAAACAGTGGAATCAATTATGTGATTATCGGCGGCGTACGATTTTATGCGCGAAAAGAAATAAAAGATGTGTTAGCCTATTTGAAAGTTTTAGTCAATCCCAAAGACAGTATTAGTTTAAGACGAATAATTAACTATCCGCAAAGGGGCATCGGAGCGGCAACCTTTGAAAAAATTGAAAAATACAGTCTGCAAAAAAACATTTCTGTTTTCGAGGCAATGAAGAAAATAAATGAAATTGATTCAATTTCTCAAACTAAGCGTCAGGGTATCAGCGAATTCATTTATTTAATTGAAAAATATTTACAGCTAAAGAGTTCAATCTCAACCGGAGAGTTAATTCCGGCGCTGATTGATGATTTGGGCATCTTATCCGATTTAAAAAAAGAAGGAACTCACGAAGCCTATAATCGAATCGAAAATATTCGGGAACTGATGTTCAGTATTAATGAATTCATTAAACAAAATCCCGAGCTGACTTTGGAAAACTATTTGGAAAATGTGGCATTGATCAGCGATATAGATAGCCTTGATAATAAAGCCAATGCAGTTTCTTTAATAACACTACATAGCGCCAAAGGATTGGAATTCCCGGTGGTATTCATTACCGGCCTGGAAGAGGGACTTTTACCATTAGCCCGACAAATGGCGTATGAACATGGTCTGGAAGAAGAGCGCCGATTGTTTTACGTTGGCGTAACCAGAGCCAAAGAGAAGTTGTATCTGTCGGCGGCAAAATTTCGGCGGCAGCCCAACGATAACTCAAACGGTTCGGTTTCTCGATTCTTAAATGAAATCGATAAAAGCTTAATCGAAATCGATCGCAATAGCTATCACCATGCGTCTCCCGCATCCAGGGACACTCAAACAGCCAAATCAATCATTGAAATGGAAAACAGCAATCAATCTACTGCGCGGCTAAAACCCGGGATGCTGGTGCGTCATCCGCGTTTTGGAACAGGAGTTATCCGTAAGGTTGACGGCATTGGCGAAGAGGTTAAAGCGTACATATTATTTGAAGAATTAGGTGAGAAAATAATTAAAGTAAAATTTTGTAAATTGGAGATTTTATCATGAAATATAAAGTATCGATAATTTTGTTAAT
>DSAU01000120.1 GCA_011046315.1 bacterium | reverse complement strand
GATTGCTTTTACCGGCGAGTACGATGGCAATGCAGATGTATTTGTGATGAACATTCATGGCGGCGATATTCGACGGGTGACCTTTCATCCCGGTGCGGATATTGTGGTGGGTTGGCATCCGGTCAGTAATAAAATAATTTTCAGTTCTGCGCGAAACAGCTTCAGCCGTTTTCAGAAATTGTATTTAATCAATGTTGATGGAACCGGTCTGGAAGAGTTGATTCTCCACGAAGCGGTGCAGGGCAGTTTTTCCCCGGACGGCAACAAGATCGCCTACAATCGGGTGGGACGAGAACATCGCACCTGGAAACGCTATCAAGGCGGGTTAGCCCAGGACATTTATCTGTTTGATTTTGAGAAAATGAAAGATTCCCGGTTGACAGATTTTAAAGGCACTGATCGTATCCCGATGTGGATTGGCGACAAAATCTATTTCAGCTCAGACCGGGACCGGGTGTTGAATATCTGGGCGTATGATACCCAATCGGGGCAAGTTGAACAAATCACCTTTCATAAAGAATTTGATGTCCGCAGACCAAGCGCCAGCGGAAATCATATCGTCTATGAACTCGGTGGTTCGCTGTGGGTGCTGGATGTCAACAGCGGAGAAACCAACCAGGTCATGGTGGAAATTAGAAGCGAATTGCCGGAATTGCGCCCTTATTGGAAAAATGTTGACGATTTGATCACCGGGGTCGATTGCTCGCCGGAAGGTAATCGCGCCCTAATAGTCGCCCGCGGTGAGGTGTTTACTGTACCTCAAAAAGACGGACCTACCCGCAATTTAACCAACGCTTGCGGCAGCCGGGAAAAAGACGCTGCCTGGTCGCCGGACGGAAAAAAAATCGCCTATCTTTCCGATATGTCCGGTGAATATGAAATTTATATCATTGATCCCTTTGGCAAATCTGAAGCCATCCGTTTGACCAAACATGAAAACGGCTATCGCCACACCCTTCGCTGGTCGCCGGACAGCAAAAAAATTGCCTTCGCCGATCAGACGCTGCGCTGTTATTATTTGAATGTTGATACCAAAAAAATTACCGTAGTCGACAGGGCTGAATATGAAAATGTGGATGTATCATTGGATATCAAACCGATCTATGATTTTGTCTGGTCGCCGGATAGCCGGTTTTTAGCCTATTCCAAAATGAACCATGAACTGGTCTCTCAAGTCCATATTTATGCGCTCGAGACCGGCGAAACCCACTGCATCAGTCAGGGGATTTTCAATGATTTTCAACCCGCGTTTTCCGCCGACGGGAACTACCTGTTTTTCATTTCCAATCGACGTTTTGATCCCACCTTGTGCGACTTTGAATGGGAAATGGTTTACAAAAAAGTTGCTGGTATTTATTGTTTAACTTTGCAAAAAGATACACCTTCGCTGCTTCCTTTTTACAGTGATGAGGTGGAGATAAAACCCACTGTATCAGAAAAAGCGAAACCGAAAAAATCGAACGATAAAACGCCTGCAAAGCTGCAGATTGATTTTGAAGGGATTGCTGAACGAATTGAGGCGCTGCCATTGCCTCGCGGAAATTATCGCTACTTATCAGCCAATGAAAACTCGCTGTTTTATCTGAACAAGGATGAAGGCGATTTTAACCGGTTTGAATTCCGCAGCATCGGAGCCATGGACCTCTATGCCTTTTCGTTGAAAGATCAGAAGGAAAATTCGGTAATCAAAGGAATTGACAGCTATAAATTATCTGCGGATGGTTCCAAAATTGTTTACAAGAAAGGGAAATCGGTGGGTATAATCGACGCCAGCGCAACTGATTCTAAAGGCAATGAACTCAATCTTTCCGATGTAAAAATTTTGCTTGAGCCGCTCAAAGAGTGGACCCAAATTTTTCACGAAGCCTGGCGAATGGAGCGCGATTTTTACTACGAATCGGGTATGCACGGCATTGACTGGGTTGCGATGAAGGAAAAGTACCAACGGCTGCTGCCCTACATTTCCTGCCGTCAAGACCTGCGCTATCTCATCGGCGAGCTGATCGGAGAATTGAATACATCGCACACCTATGTTTTCGGCGGAGATGTTCAGCGAAAAGCTGATCGGGTCAATGTCGGATTGTTGGGAGTGGACTGGCATGTCGATACCGAAGCCAGGCGCTATCAATTCAAGAAAATCTATCGTGTGGCAGACTGGACCTCGCAACTGTTTCCGCCGTTGTCAAAGCCAGGGGTTGATGTTCGGGAGGGCGATTATCTGTTGACTGTGAATGGCGTGGATGTTACTGCGGATCACAATGTTTTCAGTTATTTTGAAAATCTTGCCGGGAAACAAATTACCATTTTGGTAAACGATAAACCCATCAAATCCGGTGCCCGGGAATATACTGTCAAACCGATTGGCAATGAATATTCACTGCGTTATCAGGATTGGATGGAAAATAACCGGCTATTGGTTGAGAAAAAATCGAGTGGCAAGATTGGCTACCTGCACCTTCCCGATACCTATCTGGGTTCCGCCCGCGAATTCCCCAAATATTTCTATTCCCAGACTCGAAAAAAAGGATTGATCATTGACGGCAGGTTTAACGGCGGTGGATTGGATCCGGATATTTTTCTGCGCCGACTGGATAAAAAGACGCTGGCGTACTGGACCAGGCGCTATTCTCACGATCAGACCATTCCGGACCTGGCAGTTCGCGCGCACATGGTGTGCATTACCAATCGACAGGCTGGCTCTGGCGGTGATATGCTGCCGCTGGAGTTTCGCAAAAAAGGTCTGGGACCGGTGATCGGTACCCGCAGTTGGGGCGGATTGGTTGGCGTGTCTTGTTGGATTTCATTGATTGATGGCGGCGGCATGTCCGCTCCCGATTATCGCATTTATGATACCGATGGTCAATGGATTGTAGAAAATGAGGGCGTCTCGCCGGACGTTGAAATCGATCTGGATCCGGTTGAAGTTTCCCGCGGTTATGACGCTCAGTTGGAAGAGGCGATTAAAATTTTGATGAAAAAAAATCAAACCGATCCGCTGGTCTGGCCTGAACATCTGCCATTTCCAAAAGATCAATAATTTTTAAGCAAGATTATGAAAACGGATTGAGCAGATTAAGCAAATTGTCATTTTTATTTATTTAAACAATATCTGTAATAGTTCAGCACTGTTAACTAATAATGTCATTCCGGCATGTTTTTAGCCGGAATTTCCTGAATATAGGTGCAAATTAATATTTAAAAGTTCTATTATTGAGATTCCGGCATTCCGCTTCGCTCCAGCCGGAATGACAGGTGAACTGTTACCAATATCTGTTCAATCCGTTTCAATTTAAAATGAACAAGCAACTATTTTAACTACAGGCTTCACAGGGTTTCTCAAAAGTTTAATTATTTTTCTGATAATAACAATCACATGTAGTATCAAATTGAATTGACGAATAAATTCGTCACTACGTGGTTATTGGACAGCCTGTTTAACGATTTAAGGAATTAAAAGAGATGAGAGATCAGGAGAAAGTGCTTGAAAATACTATTCAACGCTGCCGGGAAAGAAATATTATCATTCCGACTTATGAGCAGATGGCGCATCCGGAGACGATTCCACAAAAGATTAAGCAAGAGTTAAAATCAATCGGGTTGTGGGATTTGCATCCACGAAATTTATTTCGAATCAACTGGAAAAATCAGCCGGTGGCGTCCGGTGGTGGGTTCGATGGCGTCAATTATCTCGAGCTCCCCGGCGAGCTGACCGGTGTCGAGCCGCGAATCATCGTACTATTGGGGAAATTTTTCCCTACCGGCTCGCACAAGGTTGGCGCCACCTTTGGTCCTTTGGTAGAAAAATTGGTGCGCGGCGCCTTTGATCCCACCACGCAGAAGGCGCTTTGGCCCTCGACGGGAAATTATTGTCGCGGCGGCGCTTTTAATTCATATCTGCTCGCCTGTCCTTGCATCGCAGTATTGCCGGAGGGGATGTCGATTGAGCGCTTTGAATGGTTAAAAAAAATTGGCGCTGAAATTCACGCCACTCCCGGCAGCGAGAGCAACGTAAAGGAGGTGTACGATAAAACCCGAGAATTGAAACAAGCTCGTCCCGATGAGATTGTGGTGCTCAATCAATTTGAAGAAATCGGCAACGCAGTCTGGCACTATGTCTGCACCGGCAGAGCAATGGAGGAGGTGTATCTCAAAGAACGGCGCGGCAAGCAGCGTTTGTCAGCGCTGTGTCTGACCCAGGGTTCTGCCGGTACATTGGGTTCGGGAGAGTACCTTCGTGAAAAATTTCCTGCCATCAAGATCGCCTGCGCTGAAGCCCAACAATGCCCCACATTATTGTACAATGGCTACGGTGCCCACCGCATCGAGGGCATCGGCGACAAACATGTCCCCTGGATTCATAATTTGAAAAATATGGATCTGGTCATCGATGTCGATGATGAGGACTGTATGCGGTTGTTGCGTTTGTTTAACGAGCCGGCTGGAAGAAATATTCTTCTTAAAAAAGGCGTTAAACCCACACTGGCGCAAAAACTGGATTTGATGGGAATTTCCGCCATCGCCAATGTTCTCGGTTGCATTAAAATGGCAAAATATTTCGAAATGAATTCTGATTGTATCATCATGACTTTGGCGACGGATTCCATGGAATTGTACCGATCAAGAATTAACGAATTAAACAATGAGCGTGGCGAGTACACCGAATTGATGGCCGCGGTTGATTTTGAGAAATGTCTCGTCGAACAAAATATCGACTGGATGCAGGAGTTGTCTTACTGGGACAAAAAAAGAATGCACAATCTGAAATATTTTACTTGGATTGAACAACAGGGCAAATCCGTGGAAGAGCTTGACGACCAGTGGTACAATGATAGCTATTGGACCGATAAATTGCATGCGTATGAAAAGTGGGATGAGCTTATCCGCGAATTTAATGCGCGAACGGGCCTTTGCTGACCGATAAAGTAACGGACAGTAAACATCGGGAAACAAACGAACGGAAACATTAAAGTTCACACAACGACTGATTAAAAATCTCAAAGTTACAGTTTTTCCAAATGTTGAAACAAGAGAGGATTAGATGAAATTAACAGCGTTGGATTGGAGTATCGTGATCGGCTATCTGGTTTTTTCCTTTGGTTTAGCTGCGATCTATATTCGCCGCGCCAGCCGTGGAATGGCAGAGTTTTTTGTGTCGGGGCGTTCTTTGCCGTGGTGGCTGCTGGGCACCTCGATGGTGGCGACGACATTCAGCACCGACACTCCGAATTTGGTGACTGATCTGGTGCGCGACAATGGTGTGGCGCACAACTGGGTGTGGTGGGCGTTTTTGGTTACCGGAATGATGACGGTGTTTTTTTACGCCCGCCTTTGGCGACGCTCTCAGGTGCTTACAGATCTGGAATTTTACGAAATCCGCTACTCGGGAAAGTCCGCCGCTGTCGTCCGGGGCTTTCGGGCGATTTATCTTGGTTTTTTCTTTAATATCGTGATCATGGCTACGGTGACTTTGGCGGCGGCAAAGATCGCCAATATTCTGTTCGGTTGGTCTCGCTGGGAAACGGTCATTGTGTGTGCCGTGGCAACAATCACCTTTTCGGTGATGTCCGGTTTATGGGGAGTCGTGGTGACCGATCTTATACAGTTTATCATGGCGATGACTGGATCAGTGGCTGCGGCGTATTATGCGGTAAGCCATCCAAAGGTCGGTGGTTTGACCGGATTGGTTGAAAAATTAGAACCGTCAAAGCTAAATTTATTGCCGGACTTCAGTAATTTGGAAATGACAATATCGCTGCTGGTCATCCCGCTGGCGGTTCAGTGGTGGTCGGTCTGGTATCCTGGCGCCGAACCGGGTGGCGGTAGCTACATTGCCCAGCGTATGCTCGCCGCAAAAGATGAGAAGCATTCCATGGCAGCCACCCTCTGGTTCAATGTGGCGCATTATGGTTTGCGTCCCTGGCCCTGGGTTTTGGTAGCGTTGGCGTCAATGCTGGTATATCCGGAGATGGTGGATATTCAACAGGCGTTTCCCCATGTGAGTGGAAAGCTCATTGGAAACGACATTGCTTATCCCGCTATGCTCAAGTTTTTACCGCATGGATTATTAGGCGTGATGGTGGCGTCACTGATGGCGGCTTATATTTCCACCATGGACACCCATTTGAACTGGGGCGCATCGTATTTAGTACATGATTTGTACAAACGATTCATCCGACCAGTTGCTTCCGAGAAACACTACGTTCTGGTGGCGCGGATCGTCACCGCAGTGTTAATGCTTCTGGCAGCAGCGGCAATGTTTGCCCTGGAAACGGCAAAGGATGCGTTTAATCTGTTGCTATCCATTGGCGCCGGCACGGGATTGATCTATTTGCTGCGCTGGTTTTGGTGGCGGATTAACGCCTGGAGCGAAATTGCAGCGATGGTCAGCTCGTTTATTGTAGCAGTGACGTTGTTTATTCTCAACAAATCCGGCGCAGCAATACCTCACTATGTGTCATTGGTAGCCAGCGTTGTAGTAACGAGTTGTATTTGGCTAATCGTTACCTATCTGACATCTCCGACTGATCAACGGGTACTGGTCAATTTCTATAAACTGGTTCGCCCTTTCGGGATAGGATGGAAATCTATTCGAGATATGGCTGGTCTTGAACAGTCGCCTGATAGTGTTACTCATGCAATTTTTGGCTGGTTGCTTGGAATAATAGTGGTGTATTCTGCGCTGTTTAGCGCTGGCTATTTTCTTTTTAATAATATCGTTGGCGGGATACTGTGCTTGATTCCGTTTTTAACAAGCGTCGCCGGATTATCCTGGTTGTTGCCGAAATTTTTTAGGACAGTAAAATGATTCGGCTGTTCAGCTGGCAATGGAAAGATTAGTTTGTCACGTTTTTAAACAGCGAGCTTTGGTATAAGCAGACCGATTCATTTCCAGAGCAATAACCAATACCGGAAACCATTATTTTGGTGAAAGGAAAAGCGATATGAGTAAAAAGATGATTTTAGCCATTGTGTTGCTATTTTTTCAAAATCTGTTTGCACAACTCAGACCAATTATGGATAATTTTATTCGATCCGGAACTCGATAAATTCAACTTGGTTCATCGTCACCAATATCCCTTCGACGATGCCCGATTTGATAGCCGTATTGTTTCGTTTGTCGTTAATGGTCAATTTGGCGATGCTGTATTTGAAATCATTCGGGCAAAAACTCATCAACTGACGAGACTGTGGGTAACTGATTTTCTGTCAGGAAAATTGTTTATTATTAGCCCGGAATAACAGAATGAATATTTACCATAAGCAAATAAAAAATTGAAAACTAATAATCAGGTTTACCAATGAAAACACGAAAATTGGGTAAAGATGGTCCGGATTTAACGGTTATCGGACTTGGCGCCTGGGCAATTGGCGGACCCTGGATCTGGGGTTGGGGAACGCAGGATGACCAGCAATCCATTGATACAATTCACCGGGCTATCGATTTAGGAATCAACTGGATCGATACTGCAGCGGTTTATGGTCTTGGACATTCTGAATCAATCCTGGGAGGCGCTCTGAGGGGTATTCGTAAAAAAGTTATTGTTGCCACTAAATGTGGATTGGTTTGGAACAATAAAGGCAAAGTACGCAACGACCTCTCACCAGCAAGTATTCGTAAAGAGCTCGAAGCCAGTTTGCAGCGGTTGCAAACGGATTACATTGATCTCTACCAGTTTCATTGGCCCGATCCCAATATTCCTGTGGAAAAATCATGGGAGACAATGGTGCAATTAAAACAGGAGGGCAAAATTCGTTTTATCGGTGTTTCTAATTTTGATGTTCCCTTATTGGAACGCTGTGAAAAAATTGCTCATGTCGATTCGCTGCAGCCGCAGTATAACATGGTGAAGCGTGATAGTGAAAAGAAAATTTTACCCTATTGTGAACAGGTCGGTGTTGGCGTTGTGGCTTATAGCCCGATGATGTCCGGGCTATTGAGCGGTAAGTTTGATTTATCGAAAATCGCCGCCGGTGATTGGCGAAGAAAATCAGATGATTTTCGCGAACCGAAATTATCAAAGCACCTGGCTTTGGTTGATGAATTGCGACCCATTGCAAACAAGTACAATGCCACGGTCGCTCAACTCGTCGTCGCCTGGGTATTGAAACAGCACACGGTTACCTCAGCCATTGTCGGTGCACGCCGACCAGATCAGGTCGTGGAAAATGTAAAAAGTGCGGAATTGGAAATATCGGATGAGGATTGGGAAACGATTGAGAATACGATTCAGAATATCAGTTAAATCTCGCTGCTGCTGTGATATTTATTCTTTGTTAATGGAATTTTCAAATGAATGAAAATCCATTACGTGGGAACTCACGCAGTCTGCACTTCAGCGATGTGAGTTGGAAAAAACTTTTACTGATTACAAATGCCGGGCATTTTGTTACTGACTTTTACAACGGTTTTTTGCCGCCGCTGCTTCCTTTGATCGTTGACAATATGCAACTTTCATTGACGTCAGCGGGCGTGCTCTTAACCGTGCTTTCAATTTCCAATTCATTGCTTCAACCAATTGCAGGTTTGCTGGCAGACCGTCTCAGCCGTTATTATTTTGTTTTGATCGGTCCGGTGATCAGCGGCGTTTTTATGGGAATGCTGGGATTGGTCAATAATTTTGGTCAAATGGTAACCGTTTTAATATTGAGCGGCATCGGTACAGCATTGTTCCATCCCCAGGCTGCTGCACTTATCGGCAGTATCAAAAACAGCCGACAGGGTTTTTCCATGTCAATTTTTAACACTACCGGAGTACTGGGAGTGACTGCCGGTTCCCTGATTATCGTTCCTTTGATCTCACAATTCGGCTTCTATGCGACAGCCTATACCATTGTGCTGACGGTTATTTTTGCTTATTATAGCTGGTCTCATCTGGCAAAATTTCGTCTTGCGCCGGCAAGCAAACGGGGAAAGCGCCAGCTCAGGCAATTGATCAAAGTTAATCGAGGGTTGGTGCTTAATTTACATCTGTTGGTTGTGGTTCGAGCGATATTGATTTTGGCTTTTTCGGGTTTCGTCCCACTTTTTCAGACATCGCAGGGAGAAACGGTATTTTTTGGAGCGGTGAGTCTGGCAGTTTTTCAATTCTTTTCAGTAGTTGGAATGTTGTTGGGAGGGCATGCGTTCGATCTGTTTGGCGCGAAAAAGCTATTGCTGACGTCTTTTATTTTTGTTCCACCGCTGGCTTTGCTGTTTATGAATCTGCCCGGCATTTATGGCTTGCCGTTTCTGGCAGCCATGGGATTTTTTCTTTCCTCATCTACCCCAGTAAATATAATTTTAGGACAGAAAATCTCTCCCACTAACGCCAGTTTTATGTCGTCGATCATGATGGGTTTTGGTTGGGGAATTGCTGGTTTGTTAATGACAGTGATCGGCGCGCTCGCTGAAAAAGTGGGAATTTATCAGGCGCTTACAGCGGTAAGCTTTTTATCGTTCGCCGGTATATTGTTATCGTTGACTATTCCAATTAAAAAATAGTTTGGATGGTTAGACAGTAAAAATAAGGTAATAGTTCAGCACTCTTAACTAATAATGTCATTCCGGCATGTTTTTAGCCGGAATCTCCTGAATATATGTGCAAATTAATATTTAAAAGTTCTATTATTG
>DSAU01000302.1 GCA_011046315.1 bacterium | reverse complement strand
GTTGTGATCTACATATTTGTTATCGAATAACCTTATTTTTGTTTTTAGAACCTTAGTAACAAGCTAAATCTACAAAGGTACTAACCTTATTACCTTATTGACAAGAAAAATAAGGTAATAAGGTTAGAATTTGTGGGCGATCATTATTCTACTAAGGTAATAAGACAAAAATAAGGTTTCAAAAATATTTAGCAGCATAAATAATTTCGGCATTTGATATAGGTGAACTATTACAGAAATTCCTTATTCTTTGTTTCTCTTGGTGGCTTTGAATCTTTGTGGCTGAATAGGTACGAATTTGCCTTGAAATTTGCTGTCACTTTTCCCCAAATTGTGAAAGAAATTTCCAAAACGAGTTCCAGCAAGCGACAAAGTTTTCAAAATAAAAACCAATAATTACATATTGTAATGACAATCTTAATTATGATTCAGACATTAATTTTGAACCGAAGCTAACTTATAATAAAACAATGTTAACAACCTGAAAAATTTCGCCGGCTTTATTTTCGGCAAATTATGCTGTGCTGAATCAAGCAAAGTCTATGCCAATGCTATGATTTTATTGAAGTAGGGGTTGAAATGAAAACTGAAAATTATAACAACCGACGCAGATTAAATTAATAGCAGATGGATGGATTAATTCAATAGATTATGGTTTGTAAAATTAGCCGATCAATTCGCGAATCACGCTGATTAACTCTTTTCTTTCAAAGGGTTTGGACAATGTTCGATGAGCGCCCAGTTTTTCCGCGACATCCAAATAATTGTTGGGAACGATGCGACCGCCTCCGGAGATGGCAATAATTTTAACATCCGGAAAATCATGCCTCAAGTCAATGATGGTGCCGATCCCCTCTTTATTTGGCATGATAATATCGGTGAGGATTAAATCAAAAGGACGCTTTCGCTGCAACTCAATGCCGATATCGCCGTCGGCAGCTTCTTCAACTTGAAATCCTTCCTTTTCCAACATGGCACACAACATCTCTCGAAACTGATCATCATCATCAATTATCAAAATTCTCTTCATTATATTTATCCTCCGACTCTTATTTTTTTTCTCAAACTTTGATCAAATTTAATGAGTAAAGCTTGACCATTGAAAAACGTGTTACCTTAAATTTTATTGCTCATTAGCAATGGCAAGCAATCTAACTTTCAATAATATCCTAATACTTTCAACTGCAGTTCTGTTGCAAATATATTACCAATATACTCATTCAAAATGATTAGTAGCTCATTCTATGATTTCGTTCGCTTCGTTATAAACCATTTCAATTTCTTTTATTGAGAAATTCTTTTCTGTTTGTTCTTTTTCATTCGAAAGATCGGGACAATCTCCCAAATAAAATTCTGAAAAAAGCTTTGCATTATCTTTGCTTTCCGCTTTTATTGTTACTACATAGCGCAGCAAGCTGCAATTAAAAATTATAAATGTAAAATTAAAAATGAAAAGAATCTCTATAATTTTTTTTACAAAAAAAAATTAACCTGTAATACTATAGCTCATTGAACTGCAATAATATTTTAAGTCACAAATTTTAACAAATTATTTTTTTATATTTGTAAGGTTAATAGAATTGTTGGTGTAATTGGTGTAACTAATATTAAAAATTGCTCTAAAACCTTCTTGCAAAAAAATGCAAGATTAGATCTGTAAGAACATAGCTTCGCGAATTAATTAATGAAAAGCAACCACTGATTTCACAGATTAGAATCGGTGTAATCTGTGAAATCTGCGGTTCTATTTTTTTCATGCGAAAACTTTCAAATTCCGATACAGAAATTTAGCATATACCCAAAAACGGGGTCATCGATGACCCGACTTTCCGGTTTTTATGCTTTGCTGTATATTTTGCCTGAATGAAATCAAAGTTAGCTTAATTTTTACCATCGAAAGGTGATCGACATTGTCTCTGCAAAAAATCGGCTTCATAGGCCTTGGTATCATGGGAAAACCCATGGCGAAAAATCTGTTGAACAGTGGTTACAAACTGGTAGTTCACAACCGTAGTCAGGCTCCGGTTGACGAATTGGCTGACAGCGGTGCGGAAAGGGCTTTTACTGCGGCGGAAGCAACGGCAAAATCCGAAATTATTATCACCATGTTGCCCAATTCGGCGGATGTGGAGCAGGTGGTTCTCGGTGAGCACGGCATCATACAATCAGCGCAACCTGGTAAAATCCTGATTGACATGAGCTCGATCGAGCCGTTGGTTTCTCAAAAAATCGCAGCCCGACTTGCCGAAAAAAAGATGGAAATGCTGGATGCGCCGGTGAGCGGCGGCGAGCCCGGCGCCATCAAAGGTGAACTGGCAATCATGGTCGGCGGTAAAGAGAAAATTTTTAAGCAGTGTCTGCCGATTTTTCGCGTTCTCGGCAAAAGCGTGGTACGGGTTGGAGATGTAGGCGCGGGTGGCTTTTCCAAATTGGCGAATCAGATTATTGTCGCTCTCAATATTGCTGCTATTGGTGAAGCCTTCGTACTGGCGCAAAAAGCCGGGATCGACCCAGAAAAACTGTACCAGGCAATTCACAACGGTCTGGCTGGCAGCAATGTGATGGATGCCAAAATTCCGCTGATTATCGAACGGCTATTTGCTCCGGGGTTTAAAATTAAATTGCACCAAAAAGACATTCATAACGTCCTCAAAACCGCAGCCGGACTGGAAACGCCGTTGCCGCTGACCGGAATGTTGGAACAATTTTTAGCTGCGCTGATATTGGACGGAAAGGGCGATCTCGACCACGGCGCAATCGTTCAATTCTTTGAAAAATTAGCTCACACGGAAATCAGGAAGGAATTGTAGAAATGGAAAAACTCGGAGTTGCGATTATTGGTTCCGGAGGAATGTCGGCGGGACATGCGGATTCTTTTTTACAATTGGATCAACACATCAAATTAATGGCGTTTACTGATATCGACCTTTCACGTGCCAAAGCGCGCGCCAGAGAATTCGGTGCGCCAATTGCTGTGACTGATTATCAGCAATTGCTTAAACGTAGCGACATTCAAATTATCAGCATTGTATCGCCGCCGTTTCATCATTTTCAAACAATCATCGACAGTCTTGACGCCGGTAAACATGTGCTGTGCGAAAAACCGGTGGTGATGAATTTGGCTGAATTAGATCAAGTTGAAACCGCAGTTCACAAAACCGGACTTGGTTTTGGCGGCGCTTTCCAGTGGCGATTCGGCGCCAGCGTGCGCCAGGCAAAAGCCCTGCACGAGGCGGGAATGTTTGGCGATATTATGTATGCTTCGAACAATCTCTACTGGCTTCGCACCCGTGAATATTTTGATGTGGACTGGCGCAACAGCTATCAAAAAGCCGGCGGAGGGATTGTTTTCAATCTCGCTTGCCACGGATTGGATGCACTGATGTTCATTCTCGGAGACATTGAGCACGTTTCAGCGGAGTTGGATGCGTTGAATTATCAAATGGAAATTGAAGATACCGGCGTGGTTATTTTGCGATTTAAAAACAAGGCGCTGGGACATGTGGCAGCCACAGTGAACGCCCAACAACAGCGCAGTCGGGTGGAAATTATCGGTACTAAATTGGAAGCCATTTCAAACGATGATCCTTACTGCGTCGCTTATGAACCCTGGCAATTTCGCTCCATTGATCCAGGTCATCAGAAAGCGGTTAATGAATTTTTAAAAACTCAAAATTTTCAATATGAGCCAGCAAGCCATCGTCGCCTGATAGCCGAGTTCGTCGAAGCGATTATGGCTCAGCGAGAGCCAGCAGTCGGTGTTTCGGAAATCAGACGATCGCTTCAGGTGTTGACCGCGATTTATAAAGCGAACCGTTTGAAACGAACAATTGATTTGCCAATTCAGAAAGATGATCCATTTTTTACTGATTTGAATCCCGAATTATGAGCAAAGTCGATCAGATAGTGCTCAAAGTTTTCGGGAATTATTTTTTTATAGATGCCAATGATGTTCATTAAGGATCAATCATGAACCAATCCAAAAAAACGTTACATAGTTGCACAGCTCAATTTTTTAAAGTAAAAATAGTTATGCTGTTGTGGATGCTGCTGATTTCACAATTTATTTTAGCAGATGCGGTCCATAGCCAACCAGTGCGACCGGCTCAGTTACGACAGATGGTGTTATCGATTGAGGGGCTCACCCAAGATGAGCAGCAGCAGCTGATTCAATCACTCAACTCATCATTCAAACAAATTGCTTCCGGAGAAGATTTTGACAAACAGCGATTAAATAACACAGCGGCTATTATATCTGCATTACATTTTGAAGGCGCTGATATTGACATCATTGCCGATATTGCCGCCAAAGCTTATCTGGCAGAGAGCAACGGGGCTCCCGCGGTCTATATCCGGGAACTGGCGCTGATTGCCATTGCGAACAGGCTGACTGTGCAACAGTTGGAACAGGGCGCCCGGGGAATTGAAGACCTGCTGAATGCTGGCATTGATCCTATGGTCACCGAAGAATTTATCAGCTACGGGCTTTACAATGGTTGGAGCGGGGCAACCATCCAGGCTGCTGCCAACGGTCTGCTGCGCGGCGTAAAGCAAGGGCTGCCGCCCAAACGATTGGCGCTGACCTTGATCATCAGCATTGATCAGGCAAACAGTCAACGAAATTCAGCTCAAACTGTTGACGAAGCCATTGCATTTTTTAAATCACAACAGCACAAGGACTCCGAGCACATCCGAAGTCAGGAATATGCTTACCAGGCGCTGCAAAACGCCTTAAATCAGGGCATCATTCCCGCTGTCGCCGATGAAGTCTATTACACAGCGATTGAAGATCAGTGGTCATCGGCGTTAACGGCTGCGGTTTATCAGGGATTAATCGACGGAACTAAACAAGGGTTGACCCAGGAAAAACTTGCCACCTCCTTCCTGGTGCGGTTGGCGCAGACTGAACGTGTATTATCACCGCAAAAATTAATCGAGGAGGAAATTAAATTTGTCGCCGAGCTCCAGCAAAGGCGCACACAGTTGCTCCGCGCGGATGAACAAAAGTACAAACGACGGCCGGTCCCGGCGGATGTATATCGAAAATCGTATCTTACTCCACTGCGAGAACCGGAAAAAAGGGTTCAGCGCAATTATCAAAATTTTACCAATCGTCGATTCATTAACGTTGATTTAATGCGGCAAACCATTCAGGATCATCTGGGACCACCGCCCACGCCCTATCGCTGGGGCGGAACAGGAAAATTTGGGATTGATTGCTCCGGATTGGTGATGACGCTGTTTCGTGAACAGGGAATTTTTTTGCCGCGAACCAGCGCTAACCAATTTTTTGTCGGCAAACCCGTTAGCGATAAGTTGCAGTTCGGGGACCTGGTCTTTTTCAGCAAATATGGACCTGCCCATCCGGTCACTCATGTGGGTATTTTTATCGGCGGTGATAAGTTCCTTCACGCCAGCGCATCGCGGGGCGTAACTATCAGTTCATTGAATAAACGATATTATCGCTTGCGTTATAAAGGCGCGCGGCGTATTTTTTAACAAATTTGTTGTCATCATTGTTACGGGTCAGAAAAGTCCAGCCAACCTGAGTTTGGCTTTATCAAATCAGACCGGTTAAAAAGAGGCCATTGTTTGACAGACGATTCCAGAGCCGCGTGATAACATATTAAAGTTACAGGATCAGTAATCATCAAATTTTATAACAATATGAAAATAGATACCCGTCAATTAACGTTAATCGCCCTGTTTCTCGCACTCAGCGTGATCGTCCCGATTGTTTTTCACATGATCGGCGCGGGTTCGGTTTTTCTGCCGATGTTTTTGCCCATCCTGCTGGCGGGTTTTTTAATCGAATTTCCGCTGGCAATACTTGTCGGCTTATTGGCGCCCTGGCTGTCTGCGTTTGTCACCGGAATGCCGCCGTTGTTTCCCACCGCGCTCATTATGAGCATCGAAGGCGCGTCGGCGACAGCCGTGATCGGCTACTTTTTTTATCGAAGAAATTGGAAATTTATGGTGTGCCTGGTTTTGGGGATCATAGTCGAACGAATATCATTGGTGCTGATGGGATTTGTACTGGCGCCGCTGTTCAATTTACCCGGCGAAATATTTTCAATTTACAAATTGACGCAATCGCTTCCCGGCGTTGGATTGCAGATTATTTTAATTCCCATTATTTACAAAATAGTTGAACGATCTCAGCTTATAAATACCTTATCCAAATGACCGAGATAATCAGTAAACACTCAACTGAGCCATAAAAAACACCAACAGTTTACGACATTTTTTTGATGCTGATTTTTTGCCTCAACCAATCGTACCAATCATACAAGCCGTGATCGCCGGTAGCCGAAATTTCAAAAATAGTCAATGCCGGATTAATCTTCAGTGATTCCTGTCTGATCCTTTCCGGGCTGCATGAGACATAGGGCAACAGGTCCATTTTATTGATCAACAGTACACTTGCCTCATGAAACATCAATGGGTATTTCAAGGGTTTATCATCACCTTCTGGAACGCTGAGCAGCATAATTTTGAAGTCCTCGCCCATCCGAAATTCTGCGGGACAAACCAGATTGCCGACATTTTCCACAATCAGCAGGTCAATTTCATCAAGATTAAACTGTCCCAGTGTTTCACGGATCATATTACCATCCAGATGGCAGGCGCCGCCGGTATTAATTTGAACCACCGGTACCTCGGTTGCAGCAATTTTTTCCGCATCCTGCGTCGATTGAATGTCGCCTTCAATTACGCCAATCCGATAATCATTTTTCAACTCAACAATTGTACGCTCGATCAAGCTGGTTTTACCAGCGCCCGGAGAACTCATGACATTGATAGTCAGAATTTGTTTTTCATCGAATAATTGTTTGTTCAAATCTGCAATTCGATCATTTGCCTGAAGAATATTTTTTACGACCGATACCTTCATCTCAATTGCCTCCATTCAAGATTAACTTCCTTCAAATTCTACAATTTCCAATTCTTTGCCCGAGATAATTTCCATTCGTTCACAACTACATTGCGGGCATTTTTGACTCCAGTCATTCAATCGAAACTTTTTTCCACAATTTTGACAGTACCCGGCGATCGGAACTTTTTCGATGATCAGTTCAGCGCCCTCCAACGGTGAATTTTTTGCAAGGCACTCAAAGCCAAGCTGCATGGCTTCCGGTATCACCTGACGCATTTCGCCGATCCGAAGGGAGATCGCCCTTACTCTGCTGATATTGTATTTGGGCAATTCAGCGAGTATTATTTCGATGATATTGTTGATAATTGATAGTTCATGCATCAGTTATTATCACTTTCACCGCTAAAGCATCAATCCAGGCGGTCAGTAAACTTGCTCAACAATTTTAAAACAGCTCACAAATCAACGTAAATAATTATCCTGAAAAATGCAAGCTATTTTAAAAAGCTGAGGTAACACGTCACTTACAGCTGGAATTCTGATACCATTGCTTGATAAGCTGATTATTTGACAGTTGATAAATTTTTTAACCTGTTTAATTCATAAATCTTGCCACCAAGGCACCAAGTCACGAATCCCGCCGCGGCGGGAACAAAGTTGTGAAAAAAGCATTCATAAAAAATATTCTGAGTCGATTAATTTCTTTTGCCTGCCAAGCTTTATATTTTCAATACGTTGTGTGCCTTTGTGTCTTCGGGACTTTGTGGCGTATGAATTATTCAGGTTAAATAAAGCGATCTATTTTTAGTAATTTCACAAATAAAGCAATGCCATCGGCCTACCTCTCCACCTATGAATAAGATACTACAAAGTGGGAGCCAGCGTGCCAGTTAATCGGTTCTACTTTAATCTACTAAATAAAGCAATCTTCAGTTACATTCCAATCGGTAATAAATATTCTGCACACAGATTAATCACCTACTGCATGAAAAATATCATTTTTTAAATAAACTTAAAAAAAAAACATTGACATAATGGTTAAGAAATATTATATTGCCATCTTGAATAAAAAAGACCTAAAAAATGTGAACGTTTAAAATTCACAACTGGAGCTGCGAACCATTGACAGGTATCATCTTAGCAGGTGGTAAAAACAGTCGAATCTCGATGAAGAAAGCTTTGATTCAGATGGGAGAGCAAACCATAATCGAACGAACTGCCCAACTGTTTCAAAATATTTTTGAAGAAGTTATCATTGTAACCAACCAGTTTAAAGATTATCATCACCTTAACACAAAACTGACCAAAGATCTGATCCCTGACGCCGGTCCTCTGGGTGGTTTATACTCTGGGTTAAAAACATCTTCCCACAAATACAGTTTTGTCGCTGCGTGTGATATGCCTTTTATAGATCCTGCAATTATTTTTCATCTCCAAAATTATGCCCAAAGTAATGCTTACGATGTGATTGTTCCTGAATTTAATGGATTTATCGAACCGTTATTTGCTTTCTATTCTAAAAGATGTCTTCCCACAATATCGAATCATTTGCAGCGGAAGGATTTGAAAATCCGGTCGATTTACTCTTTTGTCAAAGTCAAACAAGTACAATGCGATAAGTTCGCTGAAAGTGAAAAGGCGTTTTTTAATATAAACACAAAACACGATTTACAGTTAGCCAAGAAACTTTATTATGGATGAGCTCATTGAAACTGTAGATATCGTTCGAATTTCGGGCGATGAAACTAAAAATCAACAGGATGTGATCATCAAAGAGACGCCATTAACGCTCTTTGTAAATAATCACGAGCTGGTTACGCTGTTATGTCTGCCCCAATATCAGGCAAATCTGGGGGTAGGATTTTTATTTTCCGAAGGATTTTTGTCTGACAAAGACGATATTGAAAGTGTAAATGTAAATCGAAACAGAGGCATTGTCTGGGTTCAGTTGAAAAATCAACTTCGCATCAATGAAAATTTTCAAAAGAGCCGAGCCGTGACTTCAGGATGCGCTCGCGGTTTAACGTTTTATCAGCTATTTGAAAAATGGGAAGGTGAGTTTATTTCAACTGGTATGACAATTAGCCATAATTATATTGTCGATGCAGTAGCTGATTTGAATCAAAGATCATTATTATTTCGCCAGACCGGCGGGACCCACAGCGCATTGCTTTACCAGCAAAACGAATTTTTATTAGAACGGGAAGACATCGGTCGTCACAATGCGATTGACAAAATTATCGGAGAATGCATCCTCAAGCGTATTTCCGGCGAGGATAAAATCATGATGAGCAGCGGGCGAATTTCGTCGGAGATTCTGTTAAAAGCCGCCCGTTTTAAAATTCCGATTTTAGTATCACGAGGCGCGCCAACCTCAGCCTCACTTAAATTGGCTGAAGAGATCGGGATTACACTTGTCGGTTTTGCGCGCGGGAAAAAAATGAATGTTTATTGCAACAGTTGGAGAATTCAATAATTGGACGAGGTGAGTTGCAACATGGCAATTGATGATCAAATTCTTTATCTTAAACAACGGGGTCAATTTGTTGACGATTATCTTGAATTCTTTCAACAAATTTTAAACCTTCAAGCTAATCAACAATCCAAAATCGACAAAAAGCAACTTGCTATTTTTGGGAAAACAGCGGATATTGAAGCCAGACTTTCTTCAGGAATTCCGTTGCTGGAAAAAAATGCTATTTATCTAGAAGAGACTATTATTCAATCCGGCTTCAGTGAGTTGTTTTCCATTTTTGAAAAATATCCTCAACAATAC
>DSAU01000379.1 GCA_011046315.1 bacterium | reverse complement strand
GGCAAAATTCAGATCGAAATTTACAATTTGATGGGTCAAAAAGTCAGAACCTTGATCGATGGAGTCC
Organism: bacterium; assembly: GCA_011046315.1. GTDB lineage: Bacteria > Zhuqueibacterota > Zhuqueibacteria > Thermofontimicrobiales > Thermofontimicrobiaceae > Kaytiofontadaptatus. The sequence goes on along the minus strand of DSAU01000379.1, from coordinate 9,618 downwards.
GCAACGCCGGCACCCATCTGATCGAATGGGACGGAAGAGATGATGCTGGTCATGTGCTGTCCTCTGGCGTCTATATTCTCACCCTGCGCAGTGGTAATTTTATGACTGCCAGAAGAATGACGCTGATTAAGTAACGACCTGCATAATGGTGGACACCGGATATTGAAAAATAATATCCGGTGTCTATTTTTAGCCACGTCACCCCAACATTTTTAGAAAGGGCAGAAGAATGGGAACGACCAAATCCCTCAAATTTCTCATCATTCTAATAATGTCCGTATTTATAATTCACCATAATCTTATCGCAGGCACTACCGGTAAGTTAACCGGAAGGGTTGTTGACAAACAAAGCGGAGAGCCTTTACCTGGCGCCAATGTGATTATTGAAGGCACAACCCTGGGTGCTGCTTGTGATCTTGACGGAAAATATATCATTATGATGATTGCCCCAGGAATTTACACTGTCAGGGCAGAGATGATGGGCTACAAAAGCACCCGCTATGAAAATGTCAAAATCTCCATTGATTTAACAACAAAACAGGATTTCCAACTTGAAACCACGGTTCTCGAAATGGGCGAGGAGGTGATGATCGTCGCCGAAAGGCCGATGGTTCAGATGGATCTGACATCGAGTGAAGCCGTGATTGGTTCGGAAACCATTGCCAGGCTACCGGTTGATCATTTTGAAGATGTCGTCAATCTTCAAGCCGGCGTTGTCGATGGCCATTTCAGAGGCGGCAGACGCGGAGAAGTGATGTACATGATCAATGGGCTTCCGGTGAATGATGTTTATTCCGGATCTTATGCATTTCAGGTAGAAAACAACGCTATTGCCGAACTGGAAGTCATCAGCGGAACCTTTAATGCTGAATACGGACAGGCGATGTCCGGAGTTGTAAACATTGTCACCAAAGAAGGCGGCGATAAATACAACGGTGAAATATCAGCCTATCTGGGAAACTATTTCAGCAACAACAAGGACGTTTTCTGGAATATCGACAAATTTAATCCAACTTATAACTTTGAAGCCAGCCTGAGCGGACCGCTCCCCCTGTTGAACAACAAACTGAATTTTTATATTACCGGCAGATGGTTTGATAAAGAGGGCTATATTTACGGAAAAGACGTATTTGAGCCATCAGATCAGTCCGATTTTATCGCTTCAGATATGGACGAATGGACGATCATGTCCCACGGCGAAACTTATCAATTTTCAAAACAGCTGGCGCAACAGCTCATTGCTGAAGCCAAACCGGTTCCGATGGCGCCTTCCAGGCGCATCAATACCATGTTGAAATTGACCTATAAACTAACCGCATCAGACAAACTCAATTATGAACTGCTTTGGCAGGATATGAGTCATAAAAATTACGACCACCGCTTTCGACTTAATCCGAACGGAGATTACCAGCGAGTTACAAGCGGTTATAATAATAGCCTGATCTGGACTCATATGCTCAGTGAACGGGCATTTTTTACATTGAAAATTAACAACTTTTTAAATACATACAAACAATACGTCTATGAAGATCCGTACGATCCGCGATACGTACCGGTTCGCCGATTGCAGGATTCTGGCGCCAATGCATTTTTGACCGGCGGTATGCAAATGTGGAATTTCCAGCGGAGTACCAACACCACCACCGGTAAATTTGACCTGACTGCTCAAATCAGCAATGCACACCAGGTTAAATTCGGCGTCGAGGCAAAACGCCATAAGCTGTGGCTACATGAATTCGAAGTCGTACCCGATAGCAAACGTCGCATTCCCGCGCCAACTTCATTTAACAACAATCAGTACACCCATTACCCAAAAGATTTCGCGGCATATATTCAGGACAAGATGGAATTTGATTACATGATCGTCAATGCCGGCATTCGGTTTGATTATTTTAACCCTGATGGTGAATTGCCGACCGACTTCACCAATCCGACGACATCGCCGCGTGAAACAGCAACGACTTCGACTCAATTCAGTCCACGCTTTGGGCTGGCTTATCCGATCTCGAGCAATGGGGTAATCCATGTTTCGTACGGACATTTTTTTCAAATTCCGAATCTGGATTATCTCTATGTAAATCCTGACTTCGAGCTCTATCTGCTGCAGAGCACCGTTTCTCCACCGCCCAACAGCACCCTTAATATACTGGGTAATGCGTCGTTGAAGCCTCAAAAAACGGTTATCTATGAAATCGGTTTGCAACAACAGCTTTCCGACAACTTTGCGCTGAATGCCACCGCCTACCGCAAAGATATTCGAAATTTGCTCAGCACTGAAGTGCTGTTGCTCTACACCGGCGGCTATTATTCACGCTACATCAATCGGGATTACGCCAACGTTAAAGGTATCACAGTTTCACTGGAAAAGCGTCAAACCGAGGGTATTATAGGAGTCGGCGCGTCGGTTGATTATACATTTCAGGTCGCCAAAGGAAATGCTTCGGATCCCAACGATACTTTTCTGAATGCTCAGGCAGGAAAAGAAACACTGAAGCAAATGCGACCGTTAGACTGGGATCGTCGCCACCAAATCAACGCTACATTATCGTTCGGCAGGGCAGCCGATTATAATATTAGTGTGATTGGCAGGGTCGCGACCGGCTTTCCATATACATCGGTTTACGGTTCTGGCGCTTATATTGAAAACAATTCCCGAAAACCGCTGTTTTTGAGTTTTGATCTTTATTATTTTAAAATATTTAAAATCGCCGGGCTGCGCTATACTGGATTTGTACGTGTCTTCAACGTTTTTGACCGATTAAACGAGCTTGAAGTATTTCCGGATACAGGCCGCGCTGGTTATTCACTGACACCATTCCATCAGAGCTATTTACACCCGCGCGGAATCAATGAACTGGAAGACTATTTTGTCCGACCGGACTTTTATTCTGCTCCGCGGGAAGTACAGGTCGGTGTATCAATCGAGTTTTAATGTAAGCGATCACAGGGTAATAATAAACAATTCGTTGTTTTTGTAGAAGGTGGAGTGTGGCGCCTTTATGCGCCGCTTCCCACTGAAGCGGGACATTAAGGGATTACAATCCGAAATAACAACAACTTAAATCGCTCTATTACTACCCTGTGATTAGTTACTTTTTAATGTTTTAAACTTTAAGTTTTTCATATAATTCATAAATAATGCAAATAGCCGGAGAAGAAAAATGACAACCAAAATTTGTATCCTTTTTCTCCTATTTTGGATAGCGTTGCCACTAATCGTCCTGGGGCAGGTAGTGGAACAACGGGTACCAGACCCAAACACCGGTCAGATCAACATGATGCGCATCGGTGTGATGGACGGAAACCACATTTCCACCCGTTTTAAAAACTGGGGAGAAATCGCGGAACATCCATACTCTCCATCCTGCGAATGGCCCAAGGGGACTAAACAGGAGTACATGGACGGGGTGGCGTTGATAGTCAGCGTTGCAACCCGAGACGTGGATGGCAATGTCATCCATCCGATGGAAACCCAATATCGTGAGTTTGTGGACCTGAACCCGGAAAATCCCAGCGAGCTCTGGGGCTGGGCGCCGCTTCCCGGATATTTCAGCGAAGGTTCCACCTCGCCTGCCATGAGCGATGATCCATCAACCTGGCCCTTGCGCTGGCCTGACAAACCCTCCTCATGGGATGGTTACTGGAACGGCTGGTTCGGAAAAGGAAAAACACAGGCGGCACTGGAAACTTATTTCGTGTTTGATGACGATCTGGATGAGGAATGGAACTTTTATCCTGATCCCGATGATTCATCGCGCCGCGGTGTGGGGCTGGAAGTTGCAGCGCGCTATTTCCAGTGGAGTGAAGTCCTTGCCAGAGATGCGCTTTTCGCATTATATTTTATCACCAACGAAGGCAAGACCGACTATGACAGCGTGTATTACGCGTTTTATGCAGATTGGGGATTGGGAGATCTGCCCGGGGAAGATATGGACAATATGGATGACTGCGGCTCTTATGACCTGGAATTAGATTTAGCCTATGCCTGGGATTATGATCACACCGGCTTCCGCGGCTGGAAGGTGGGTTATGGCGGGTTTGCATTCCTCGAAAGTCCGGGTATTTCGGATGATGGTATTGATAACGATTATGATGGACTTATAGATGAATCCCGCACCAACGACGCCGGCGTCTGGCTTGATCAATACCCTTACGGAGTATCCGACGTTGAAGCTTTCCGGAAGTTTTACAACCGCGAACCCGCACCTCACTGGTCTGGAGATGAAGATGGCGATTGGACACCGTTTACTGATCTGAATGGAAACGGGGTATGGGATCCCGGCGAGCCATTGAACGATGACGTCGGCGAGGATGGGCTCGGTCCTTATGACGCTGGTTACCCCGGACCTGACAAAGGTGAAGGCGATGGACGTCCAACTCTGGGACCAGGCAATTTACCCGGCGAACCAAATTTCGGGAAAAGAGATAAAGACGAGTCTGATCAGATCGGACTGACCGGCTTCGAAATATTTCATGTCCATTATTACGAATTGACCAACGACGAACAAAACTGGAATGTGTTTCGCAAATCGCGCAGTCCCCACGAAAAGAAACCAAATCCATTGGTCGGAGGTAACCTTGGGATGTTTTTCTCATCGGGTCCTTTTAAGCTCAGAGCAGGCCAGACTGAGAATTATTCCATGGCGTTGCTATTCGCCGACAATCTGGAAACCTTAGCCCGAAGAAAAAAAACGATTCAAAACATTTACAATAATGATTATCAGTTTGCTGTGCCGCCGTTAAAACCCACCTTAACTGCGGTTGCCGGAGATCGAAAAGTTGTGCTGCGCTGGGATGATCGGGCTGAGAGTTCCTGGGACCCGTTTCTTCAGGAACATGATTTCGAGGGCTATATGATCTTACGCTCAACCGAGCCTAACTTTCGCGAGAATCTGCTTATAACAAATTCGTACGGAGATCAATACTATTATATGCCGCTGCAACAGGAGGGTATACTTGCTCAATTCGACTTGATTAATGAATATTCCGGGTTGCATCCGCTGGCTGAAGAGGGGATAAAATTTAATCTGGGAAATAATACTGGTCTTCGGCACATGTACATTGATACCACGGTACAAAACGGTCAAACCTATTTTTACGCCGTTCTTTCTTACGACCGCGGAAAAGTCGATACTACTGAAATCGGCTACGAAGGCATCGAACCCATGACCTGCGCGAATCGGATCGAAATGGACATCGCCGGAAATCTGGTTCCCGACATTAATTGCGCCATCATCACGCCAAATCCTTACGCTGCCGGATATCAAGCGCCTTCACTGGACAGAGAAAAATATGGCGATGGCTCACCAATTCAAAAGCAGGTGATTGGTACTGGACGAATTGAAGTCCATTTTGTTGAAGACGACTCCATCAGAGATCAGCATGTTTATGAAGTGGTCTTTCAGGACACGGCTAAATTCCACAACAAGGGCGCCACTTTTTTTACCATCTTCGACTCTACAGCCGGTAAAACCGTGTTACCGCAGCAGAAGCTTGGTCAGCAATTTGAAACCCCGGTGTTTAATGGACTGATAGTAAATTTATTTAACGACACTACAGTCGCCGTCGATTATCAAAAATCAGGATGGAAGGTTAAGACGACAAATTTTAAAACGGTGATCGATTTTGATCCAACTTTTTCCAGCGAGTTCAACCCGTTAATGAATATCAGCATACCCTATCCGGCTGATTTCGAAATCCGTTTTTCAGATCAAATTGTGGATACATCAGAAAAGGGACTGGGAACTTTCAGAGAAGTTCCAACTAAATTTTCCGTCTGGAACCTCACTGAAAATAAACCAGCAAAATTTTTCTTCAGAGATGTCATCGAGGATTCCACCTTGACGCCGGATTCGGATGAATCAATCCTGCTGTTCATTGACAATCCCGATGTCAAATATTTCAGACTCAACACCACCTGGCGCATTAAATTTTTGAGCGACACTACCGAGCTCGAAATTCCGCCGCAGCCGGGTGATGTATTTCAATTGATTACCAGAAAACCGTTTCGTACCGGTGACGTATTCCGGTTTACAGTCAATGGTGTGAAGTATGACCAGAATGAAGCTAAATCTGCTTTGAAAGATATTTATGTCGTTCCCAATCCTTATGTGGCGGCTGCCAGTTGGGAGCGCAAGGATTCATTCCTGAAGGGCCGCGGCGAACGCCGGATCTGGTTCTGTAACCTGCCGGAGAAATGTACCATCCGCATCTACACCGTTCGCGGCTATCTGGTTGATACCATCGAATATGATGGATTTTATTACGCCAGCCCTGAATACGATAGCGGAATACCTCAAAGCGGCGCACCCATCGGCGCTGTTCCCTGGAATTTGGTCTCAAAAGACGGGATGGACATTGCCTATGGCGTTTATGTTTACCATGTGGATGCGCCGGGGGTGGGCGAGCAGATCGGCAAGTTCGCCGTGATCAAATAAATAATGACCAGATTTGTCAAAAAGCTCGATAAGCCTATGCTTAAATAATTTGATCGGGCTGTTGAATAATTTCTATTTTTCTGGATAACTGATGAAAATTTTTACAAAAAAACTAAAACCAAACCATTTGACTGGTCAATTAATATTGCCACTTCTTTTGGGCATTCTGTTTTTCATATCCAGCAACCTTTCAGCTCAACAGCTAAATATTGACCGGATTGAAAAAATGGTGAATCAACCGACGCCGTATCAGATGCGAAACTGGAAACAGGTCACGATGGGGTATGATAGCTTAGTTTTTGATTTGACAAAATCTGGTCAATTCCTGCCGTTGATTCGAATTCAATCCAATAACATCAATTATCCCAATCACGACAGTTTCATTCTTCATTCTTATGTGGGAACATATACCGCTGGCGGCACAGAGGCGATCAACTGTCTGCCCGCAGTGGTGGGAGCGACGCTGGTCGGCATCGACAAGAGCAATCAAGAAGGGTATAATTGGGTGCTGATGTGCGAAGAGTTTTTTAACAATCGACCATCAGAAAACGTCTATCTCAACAATCCGGTTACTCAAAGCGGCAATGATTGGTGGTATGATACCATGCCTAATGTTTTCTTTTATCAACTCTACGACCTGTATCCAGACATCGGCGATTTCGACCGCCAATTCATCTCAGTAGCGGATCGTTGGACGGAAGCGGTCGCCAGCATGGGCGGACGCACCAATCCCTGGCAACCAGCATATATGAATTATCGGGCGTGGAGTCTTTCAACCATGACGCCGCTGACGGTGGGAGTTAAACAGCCCGAAGCTGCGGGCGCCATTGCCTGGCTACTGTACCATGCTTATGTTCAAACAAACAACGATAAATATCGCATTGGCGCTGAGCAGGCAATGGAATTTTTGAATGGCTGGAATAAAAACCCATCTTATGAGTTGCAGCTCCCGTACGGAGTTTATACCGCAGCCCGGATGAACGCCGAATTGGGAACCAACTATGACGTTGAAAAACTGCTCAACTGGTGTTTCGATACCAAAGACAACGTCCGAAACTGGGGCACGACGCTGGGCAATTGGGGCGGTTATGATTGTTACGGACTGATCGGCGAAGCCAAATACGCCGGCTATGCTTTTGCTATGAATGGATTCGAGATGGCAGGCGCATTGGTTCCGATGCTGCGCTATGACGAGCGGTTTGCCCGCGCCATCGGTAAATGGATGCTCAATCTCGCCAATGCCTCGCGGCTGTTCTATTCAAAATATCTGCCGGACAATCACCAGGACAACGAAAGCTGGGCACAGCAGTACGATCCTCACTCTTATATCCCCTATGAAGCCATGCGTCAATACGATATTCACAGCGGGATTAGCCCCTACGCCACCGGCGATGCAATCCGCGGCGGTTGGAGTCAAACTAATTTTGCCCTCTACGGCGGCTCGCACGTGGGAATATTGGGCGGTATAATCGACACCACCAATGTGCCGATGATCCTGCAGCTTGATCTCAACAAAACCGACTATTATCAGAAAAACAGCTATCCCAGTTATCTCTATTTCAATCCTTATGACGAGGATAAGATTGTAGAAATTGATGTCGGCAACATTAGCGTGGATTTATACGAAACCGTTTCAAACAATTTCTTAAACACCGCGGTGAGCGGCATCGCCTCAATCCAAATTCCTGCAAACAGCGCCATTATCGTTGTGTTGACGCCGACTGGCGGGAATGTAACTTATGAATTCGATAAAATGCTGGTCGATGGTGTGGTCGTGGATTATCACAGCGATGCAGTAGTGGCGAATTATTTTCCCCGGATAAAAAGCCTTGCCGCTAACGATTCCATCATCGTGATTGGCGAATCCGCTACCTTGTATTGCAGCGCTCAAGATCGCGATCACGACCAACTACTCTATTTTTGGACGATTCAGGGGAATCTTTATCAAACAACTGAGGGACAGTTGAATTGGACCGCACCGGATTCGGTCGGCGATTATCAGATATCCTGTGTAGTTGATGATCAAAAAGGCGGCACCGATTCTGCACAAATAACAATACGAGTTGTGGAATTCATTAATCATTCGCCCAACATCCTCGAGTTGCGCGGAGATCTGAGGCGGGTCGATTTAGGACAATCAGCGCAACTGGTGTGCCGCGCTGTTGATATCGATGGCGATTCGCTGAGCTACTTTTGGTCAGCAGATTACGGCGTTCTTGTCGCTGAAGATTCAACTGCCCATTGGACCGCTCCCAATGAGCAGGGATTTTTTTACATCCGCTGCCGGGTGGAAGACGGACGCAGCGGCGTTGCCGTCGATAGTCTAGGAATTGTGGTCATGGATTCGACGAATATAACTATGGGTGTGCCCATAGCGTTTTATCCGTTTAACGGTAACGCCAATGACGAAAGCGGAAACGATCATCACGGAATCGTGATGGGCGCCCTGCTCACCGAGGACAGAATGTCCAATCCGGAAAGCGCCTATTATTTTAACGGGAGTTTCGCCCTGATCCAGGTTCCCAATGCAGATCAGCTAAATTTTCAAGATGGCATTACCGTGAGCTTCTGGATGAAAGTCGGTGAATTTTTTAGCCGGGAATCCTATCCCATCTCCCACGGCAGTTGGCATCACCGCTGGAAAGTATCCATTATCCCGGAGAAAAAAATCAGATGGACCGTCCAAACATCAACCGGCATCAAAGATTTGGACACCCAGTTGATATTGGAAAAGGACATCTACTATAATGTTACCTGTCTCTACGATGGGGCGCAGATGAAAATTTTCATCAACAGTCAACTTGAAAATTCGATTAACTTTAGCGGAAAAATGAAGACAACTGATATTGATCTGACCATCGGCCAGGAATTGCCAAATACAAATTATAACTTTAAGGGTGTGCTGGATGATATCCGCCTTTATAATTACGCCATCAGCGATCGGGAAATTTATAATATTTTCATCAATAAAACCGATGTCCAATCGACATCTCCGGCAACTCTGCCGGAAAAATTTGCATTGTCTCAGAATTATCCAAATCCTTTCAATTCTCGAACCACAATTCGCTATCAAATTCCCAAACCTGACAGGGTATCGCTGAATATTTATGATATACTCGGGAAAAAAGTTCGCACCCTGGTGGAAAGCAATCTTTCCGCCGGTTATCATTCAGCTCATTGG
>DSAU01000321.1 GCA_011046315.1 bacterium | reverse complement strand
TTATCTCTTTATTTGCTGACAAAACCCCCACTCAATCCCGTACAGAATGGGAAAACTGTTTCCAATTGGGGATGGACGCTTATCGAGCAGAAAAATTTAGCAATGCTTTAGACTATTTTTCGCTATGTGCTGCAATCGATTCGATCCCGGCAAAACTTTATTTCCAAACTGCAAAATGTCAACTCGCTCTAAACGATCAAGTTAACACACGATTAAACTTTCAAAAAGCCCGCGATCTTGACGGACTTCGCTTCAGAGCGCCATCTGAATTTAATCAAATCATTAAAAATCTCAGTTCACAGCGCCAGCTACCGATTGTCGATTTGGAGAAGATTTTTAATGCCAATTCGCCCCACAATATTGTGGGGAATGAACTGGTTAGCGAGCATTTGCATCCCAATTTTGACGGCTATTTTCTGATGGCAAAATTCCTTGCACGGGCTATTATGGAACATCGATGGGTCGCCCAGAAACCGGCGTCAAATTTTCAGTCGGATAATTATTTTTATGATATTTCAGGCGTCACGATTTTTGACCGAGCCATTGGCGATCGGGTGATTCAAAAATTAACCTCCCAATGGCCCTATCCAAAACAGATTTCTATTATCCATTATTCTGATCAGAAGTTGAAAGCAGCCATTGAAAAAAGCGTGATCGATTATCTGCTCGGAAAAATTTCCTGGAATCAGGGACATTATCAGGTGGCTGATTATTTCGAAAATCTGGAAGACTACGATAGAGCACTTCGAGAATACCTGGCTGTAATCAAAGTCGTACCTGAAAATTTCTTTCCCTATTATAAAGCCGGAAACTTGTTTTTCATTCAAAATCGTCTTGCTGAAGCTGAAGAGTGGTTCAAGCAGGCACTGGCTTTGAATGATCAGGCATTTCTCCATGCGAAACTTGGGATGGTATATCTGACTCAAGATTCGGTTTCCAAAGCAGAGATCAAATTCCGAAAAGCGATTGAAATCGATTCAAAAAATCAACAACTTTCGCTGCAAGAAAAAGCCCAGGCGCATTACTATTTAGCGATTTGCCATACGAAAAACCAGAAAAATGATTTGGCAAAACAGGAACTGCGACAGGCATTAGCCCTGAACCCAAGCCACCAGTCAGCTCAAAAGCTATTGACATTGCTAAAAACCAACACAAAAGTTCACATAAAATTGTAAATATATGGGCTTCAAATTTTTTATCGATTTCGATGGCAAATTGGCAAATAACAGTAATACTATTGCGGCAGCATTTTTCATTGATGAGAAATCGGATAAAATCGGATTAATGTAATTAGTTCACAATAAGAAAAAATCAGCCTGGCGCTAAACAGGTGATTATTGAATATCCTCGGTTGGTTTTGTTGTCACACTTTTTCCATCGCCGGTGCTGCGATAAAAAATTTGGACGCTTTCTTAAAAAATACTTGACTATTATACATTTAAACGCTATATTTAAGCCTTGTAAATTTCGCGCATCTTGGGTTAATTATTGATAAGTTTTCTCAAGAATAAGGTGGTAAAATGGAAAAAAAAGACCTCGAATTTTTCAAGAAACTAATCTTGGAAAAACGTGCTGAAATTCTTCGTGAGTTAGGTGTGATTCGAGAATCTTCAAAGCACACTGACAAAGAGTCATCCGGCGATGACTCTACTTATTCAATTCACATGGCTGATCACGGCACTGATGAGGAACAAAAAGAGAAAGTCTATTACCACGCAACCCGGGAAAATCGTTACTTGTTGCATCTCGAAGAAGCCCTCAACAGAATCGAAGCCGGTAACTACGGCATCTGCATGGGGTGCGGAAATTACATTCCAAAGGAAAGATTGGAAGCAGTCCCTCACACAAAATTATGCGTCCCCTGCAAGTTAAAGGAAAAAAATCGAGCCTAAATATTTTCAGCGATTTATTCGAGCAACTCCTTTACTTCTACAAACTTACGCTGGTGGACACCCGGTACCACATTTCGTCAATCCACATTTATATTACTGCGGTTGATTTAATTTCCCATTTTTCTAAAACGACATAGCCCATAAACGCTTGGCTTTAGCTGCATGATTAGGCGGGCTTAAATGAATAATAAAAAAAAAGCAGCCTTAATCCATAATGGGAAGAAAGGAGGTAAAACCCAGAATAGAGTTAAGGCTGCTTAAGAAAATATTACAAGGTCACCACGACCTAATTATTGGGAGGGTATTCTTTATTTTTTTCTCATCAATTAATTTTTTCGATTATTTATACTCACCTTAAATAAACGAGTTCCATTTTTTTTGTTCTTTTATTCTGAAAATTTAGATAGCTTATACTTGAAAAAGATTATCAAGTTCCAATTTTTTGAATTTTTTTTCAACTCGAGCCAGCCGCATGAGGAAATGGCTATAGGTCATTCTTTCTAATTTTTTTTCGTATAGAAATGGGCACATTAAAAAAGAGATCAAAAACCCAATGCTCTAATAATGCACCACGCTCGCCAAATACCGGAATGATATGAACGATGTTGGTCGCCCATCTTCCGGCCATCAATCTTGAGAGCGCCGGAAATTTAGCGACCATTTGAATGGGAAATCCCAAATATCCCACATAATGCCAAAAAGAGATGAGCGCGGCTATCCAATAATTTTTTATGTCCCGCTCCTTTATCATTAAAAATAATACGTACAAACCACGTACCAGTGAGCCCGGAGAGATAGGAGTCGCTTGAAAAAATGCAAAGATAGCGCCTGCATATAACAACCCTTCAGACCAGGTTTCTCCGAATCGAATCATCATATATACTGCTACTACCACAGAAATAACCTGTGTGATTGGCAGCGTTGCCACATGAACCGCCACACATTTTAAATATTTCTGAATAAAGGGATCTTTAATCTTTTGACGGATATGTTCCGCTTCTTCATCAGTCAGCATCCCCTCTTTATGCCCCTGTTCAATATTTTGCAGCAACCACTGCTCGCGAAACAAACTGTCGCGATAAAAACGGACCGGATAACTAACCGTATATTTGAATGACTTCCATGCATATTTTCCGTCGGTGAAAAATCGATGCCATTTCGGCGGCATCCAACCAAAAAACAGGCGTTGCAGCCAAAAGGAAAATTGCCGATTTACCAGCCGATGGGTGCGTTCTTCAGTCACCCTGCCATCCCGATGCCAATCAATCAATGCATGTGCAACTTTAGCCCGCAAGACTCTGCCAAAATATCCTTTGACACAAAATACATTTTTGAGATGTTGAAAATAATTTTGATTTCCCCAAACTTTTCTCAAAAATTTACCGACAAAGGGAAAGATGCCAAGTATATAAAACAAAATAAATTTTAACCCGCTTTTATTAAGCGCTACGCTGCTGGTTTTATCCAACAATCCTTTCACAGTCCAACCGGTGATCAGTCCTTGTTTGACTGAATTGCGCAATGATCTTGAAAATATTAATTTTAGTCCATGGTTTGTGATATCCGGCAACGAAGCGCGGTATTGTTCATCGCGAACCTTTAGTTCCTCCAGCACGGGCAGCAGGTCTTGAAATTCCGGTTGATGTTGTTGAATGAAACTCTCCAGTTTGGTAAAATTTCCGCGATCGAACTGGACCAACTTGCCATGCAGCAATCCTCTAAGGATGAGCCTGAAATCCACCGGACTCATGGGAAGGAATGGCAACAGCGCCAAACCAGTCCTGAAATCAATTGCGGTTAACCTGCCATTTGAATCAACTTTGTTGTCAATCCGTTTTAGCGCATTGGGCTGGCTCTTCAATGTCGCCCACTCATATTGGCGGGCGAGTTCCGGGGCGCCCATCAGGTGTAACAGCTCAACAAGTTTTGCCATGAATTTCTTTTTTTCAAGATATTCATAGGATTTTACTGATCCATCTCTGGGCAGATGCTCAATTTTTTTCCATTTTTTTCGCCGAAACATTTCGTCATCGATCTCGAATTTCCAGTTTCTCCCATCGACCCACTCGTTGATCTCTCCATAACTGCCCAGTAGCGGATCAAAAAAAGTAGCATAAGTATCAACAACTGCTTTTTCATCTCCAAAAAATATTTTTGCACCGCGCCGGATCAATTTTTGCCAGAGAACGCCGGTTCTGGCAGCGGCATAATTGGTCTGAGCTGCAAAAGACCCTTGATAGGCAATCCAATAAATGACATCCCGGAATAAGAGTGAAAATCCCGAAGGCGGTATAAGAATCTTAATCGCATAAAATTGATCCGGCTGCAAATTTCCAAACGCACTGCCATCGTCACTTTCCATCTTAATCAATTTTGCCCGATAAACCTGACCGGCAAAGCCACCGCCGACAAACTTATCAATCTCAAAATGCGCAATGCCCTTTGAATCAGGGCAGATACTGACAATTTCATATTGAAGGACTTCACCTGTGTCGTAGCGTGATGGAGGATATTTGCGAAGCAACCTGTTTTGCTCAACGATTTGCTGTAATTGGCAACAGACTTCCAGCGAATATTCATGGTCATCGTTTTGATAGAATTGATATTGACTCAATTCCTGGTCAGTGATATTAATCGGCTCTGGCTCGGCAACATTAGTTTTCATAATACCCCTTGGTTAAAATAAGCCCGTTGTAAAAATAGTAGGAAAAGATACAGATTAAAACAGTTAAAATCAAGTAAAAATGGTTGCGAATAATCTGTTCCTGAAATCTCGTTAAGTAATTTCATTTTTGGAATTATATTCTTATCGTGCCCGTTTGTGCAAATTTAATACCACCAACGTCGAACTGGCATAAAACTTTATCAAATTTATTTTATCAGCGACAATGAAAGTGAAACTAATCAAGATCTTTTTTTTGCCGTTCACAGAATATCAATCACAAATAAAAACTGCTGAAGCAGTTTAAAACTTGTGCTACTTTTATAGATCACCACAATAAATTGTGGTTTTGATTCAATTTCAGATTTGAACAAACACCATGATTTATCATGGTGCTCATAAGAGCAAATAACGCCTTAGAACCGCTTCAGCGGTTTTCAAAAACAATCACAATTAAATATCCTGTGATCGGTTACCATTTTTTTTTGACAAAGGGAAACAATATTAACCATTTAATCATAAAAAAATATTGCTTATTAAAAATAAATTAATAAATTATCATCTCAGCAAAAATCAGTTAACTCTTGAGGAATTATGGGCTATCAATCAATTATCACTCACAACGATTTTGACGGCGTCGCCAGCGCCGCCATTTGCTCTTTTGTTTTCAAGATCGATTTGATAAAATTTTCCGGACCGAACACCATCGCCAATGCCGAGATTACAATAACCGAAAACGATATTGTTTGTGATCTTCCGTATCCGCTTATATGTGGCCTCTGGTTTGATCATCATGAGGGAAATTTGCACGAGCTTAAATTCCGTAATATCGATCCGGAATCAATTCCGGGAAAATTTGACATTCAACCATCTTGTGCGCGGGTGGTTTTTGATTATTTTAGCGGTCAGGTTCAATTTCCCGAATATTTCAAGACACTGGTGGATGAAACAGACATTATCGATTCGTTTAATTACCAATCTATTGATGATTGGCGCAAACAAACGCCTGCAAAAATAATTGACGCCACCATCCGCTTGCGTAACAGTCAACTTCATGATAAACGCCGCTATCTCAAAATGCTTGCGCTGGAGATGCAACATCGACCGCTGTCGGTGATTGCCGAAAATGAAGCGGTTCAACAATACTATCAACAATATCTGGATGAGGAAAAAGAGATGTTGGAATTGATTCGACGCAACAGTGAATTCGTGGCTGCGGATAAACAACGTGAGATCATTGTGCTCGATTTAACTGGTTTTAATCGTCCCCCGTACCTGATAAAAAATCTCGCTTATTTGCTCTATCCTGAAGTTAAAGCAGTGTTGGAGATCAAACCAATTTTCAAAAATCACATTAAAACCAATAATTTAAGCTTTTCTTTATCGCTGAGCCTCAACATGAATACAGCGGAACATAACAAGGATGTGGGTGAAATCATGCGCGAATTAAATATCGGAGATGGCCACAAAGGAGCTGCGGCGGGAACGGTGCGCTGTCGATCCAGAAATGAAATGTTAAAACAAAAACAGATTATCCTAAATCGAATCTTTGAACTATGGCACAATCAAGAATAACTTACTGGCAAAAACCAGAATTAATGATATTAATAATCTGGTTGTGCGTTATTTCTTTTGCTGCAACCAATGGATTTGCCCAAATTTCTTTTAGCCAGAATCAGCCGCAATTAAAATGGAAAACCTTTGAAACCGAACATTTTCAGATTATTTTTCATTCAGGGATTGAAATCATCGCTGATCAGGTTGCCTTAATTGCGGAACAAATTTACCATCCGATCACCGAGGATTTCGGTGTCGAGCCACCAGTAAAAACAGCTATCATCGTAACTGACTATTTGGACTATTCGAATGGATTGGCAACCCCTTTGGGTCATTACATCGTTCTCTGGACACAAAGCGATTCCAAATACACCACCGGAGATCTGGCGTGGTTGCCCTCACTGGTCGCCCACGAATTTACGCATATTGTTAATTTTTGGGCATTCCGAGCGTTTCCCGGGTTTTGGCGAGAACTTATTGCGCTGGGCTTTGTTCCCACCTGGTTTTTAGAAGGGATGGCTCAGTATCAAGCCGAAAAATGGTGTAGCCACCGCGAAATGCTGTTGCGGGTTGTCAATTATCATCAAAAAATTTTGCCCTATAAAAAACTCACCGGATTTATTGGCGCCGATCCTATTGACGCCCGGCTGGTTTATGAACAGGGGCACTCGCTGCTGCGTTACATTGCCCACCGGTTCGGAGAACAAAAAATTAAAGAAATTATCGACAACTTCCGCAAATTTCCGATCAGTTTCAACCTGGCTTTGAAGCGCGCTATCGGCCTGTCTGAAACTGAGCTCTTCGTACAATGGCGCCAATACATTGATTCCCATTACCAGGCTGAATACGAAAATCGACTCCCTGTTTCTAACAGCGGTGAGGTTATTGCAACACCATTGCCGGCAATATTCGGTTCCCGCTGGTCGCCAAACGGAAACCAGATCGCCATCGTGGGGATCGAAGATTTCGATTCCTTTGTCCGCAATCTCTACATATTGGATTTGCGCTCAGACCGCTTTGAAAAAATTGCAGGTCCATTTGTTAATTCATGCGTCAGTTGGTCTCAGGACGGCAAACTGATTGTTTTTTCACAAAAACATTATGCAGCGTCCGGAGCCGCTGTTAACGACCTTTTCTTATTCAACACAGATACGCAGCGAATTGAACGATTAACAACCGATGCCCGCGCCAATGACCCGGATTTTTCTCCGGACGGCGACTGCATCGTTTACACTGTTCATCAGGGCTCTGGTTCTAATCTGGCTATTTTGGATCTTCAGACGCGAGAAACCACCATCATCACCGATTTTCCACACTGGACAGAAGTTTTTTCACCACGCTGGTCGCCCGATAGCAGAATGATCGCTTTTTCACTTTACGACCATCAGGGAAACCGCGACATCGGACTGGTTGATTCGGACGGATCAAATTTTATCCGTTTCATTGATGGCGCCGAGGACCAACGTTATCCGGCGTGGTCGCACGATGGGAAACAACTCGCCTTCATCGCTTATCGCAACGGCGTTCCCAATCTATTCATAAAAAATCTAAATAGCGGCGTAATCGCTCAGCAAACCGACACACCGGGCGGAGTTTTTTTGCCTGACTTCAATCCCGATGGAAGCTCAATTTCTGTGGTCGTTTTTGAAGATCACCACAAAATTGAGTTAGTCAATCTGGAGTTAACCGATAGCTCTCTGGCCAGAAATTCTAATTTCACCTCGGGCATTGATTTTCACCAACAGCGGCAACCGGTTCTTGTCCACAATCCGATTTATTTCTCCCAATTAAAGCGAGCTGACGGCGCGTCGCGCTACCGGTCTCGGAGCAATATTCGGCCCCAAATTTTATTACCATATCTTGAACAAGGAATTGACGGAATTCAACCGGGTATTTTTGCGCTGTTTGCAGACCCGTTAGAAAAACATCTTTTGCTGACAACTGTGTCCCACCAGTCAAAGCCTCATTTCTGGCTGAACTATGTCAACCGTCAATTCAGCCCCACCATCACGGTCGATCTCACCAAAACAACGCTGGATCACGGTGATTTTATAAAAGTGAATGATCGGGTAGTTTTGCCTTTGCAAGAAAATTACTGGTCAGGGTACGTCTCATTATTTTATCACATTAATTTTGGCAAATCCATGCTGTCCAATCACTTTCTCTGGTGCCGCTATAACGTCAACTACCGAACTTCGATGAACGCTGAATTATACAAACAGCATCAGATTGCAGACTTGGCGCAGCCGTTTCAAGGCTGGATCAATTATCTGACACTGGGGTATGCCTGGCAAAAATACCGACCCGATATTGGACACGATATTCACCCGAACAGCGGCGCACAGATCAGTGGCTATAGCCACCTTGCCCGCTCCTGGATTGGGAGCGAACTGATTTTTTCTCAGTTCAATGCATTTGGAATTATGCGGCAGCAACTTTTTTTCCACAGACATATTCTCGCGCTTCGCATCGGTGGATTGATCCGTAATGGAGAACAACCGATTCAACACCGACTGGGGCTGGGCTCGACATTTATCCGGGGAGTCCGCTATTCACGCAGCGGAGATCGACAAGTCTATGCAAATCTGGAATATCGCTTGCCGCTGATTCGTGATTTAGGGCTCAAGCTGTGGATTTTCTATTTTGAGCAATTTACAACTGCGCTATTTCTTGACATGGGAAAAGCATGGGGCAGCTATTTAAAAACGTTTACTGACGGATCCAGACGAAATTTTTCTGAAGTGGATTGGATCAATACTGCCGGCGCAGAAATTCGCCACCGTCTTTATCTTTTAGGAAAAATTCCGGTGGTCGTCAGAGTGGGATATGGGATAAATCTTTACGATCATACAGAAAAACAGGCTTACTTCCGTATTGGGCCAGTTTTTTGATCATTTAAAACGAATGGATTGATAAAGAAATGATACAGCTTTCTCCTGATAAATTTGCTGATAGCGTCCGATTTTTCAATAATTTTTTTAAGCTAAAAATCAATCGCCCGAATTTGTCTTCTTTACAGCAGATATTGGAAAAATTTGCTGTAATCCCCTATGAAAACATCAGCAAAATCGTAAAACTCAGCAACCACTGGGAAAATGAATCCAAACTTCGGCTCCCCGATGAAGTCATGGCAGATCACGCCCGTTTCCATCTCGGCGGCACCTGTTTTTCACTGACATTTTTTCTGGAAACGATTCTCCGTTATCATGGCTACCAATGCTATCCGGTAATGGCGGACATGAAAGCCGGGCCCAATATTCACTGCGCCATCATTGTGATACTGGATAATCAAAAATATCTGATCGATCCGGGGTATTTGCTTACCAGTCCGATGAAATTAAATTTATCGCAGCGATTGCATCGCGCTGCGGGTATCGGCGTCGAGTTACGGTTTAATTTGCCTTTAAATTGTTATCAACTTTTCACCTTCACTCAACAAAAAACAACCTGGCGCTATAATTTTAAAGACATCCCCTGTCCGCACGATGAATTTCTCCGGCATTGGCAAGCTTCTTTCACTAAACCATCGATGCATGGCATCTGTCTCACCAAAATCGAAACGGATGGTTTAATCTACATCCATAAAAATTTTATGCGTCGCACTTCTC
>DSAU01000483.1 GCA_011046315.1 bacterium | reverse complement strand
GGGTAATACCATTGCAGCAAATTTAATAAGGGACAACTAATCCAGGTACCCCAAATCCTTAAGCCTGGCTTCAAGCTCCTCTGTCATTGAATAATCAGCTTTTTGATCATAATATCTTCGTGGGTCAGATTCGTATGTTTCAATATATTTATCAGGATGGCCTTTAACAAATTCAGGATCGAACGTTTCTTTTAAAATTGTTCCATCCATGTCTCGAGCAACCGGCATTTTTTTGAGATATAAAATTGTGGGAACAACATCGAGAACACTAGCCTTATTAATGGTTTTATTTTTTGAGATGTGTCTGCCTTTCATAATCAACACCCCAATGTCCCGATGTTCACCAGTAATATCGGAACGATTTACCAACAACTCTTTGGCTGGAATAATCTGTTCCCCAATTTTCAAATTTTTCTTTAAAAAACTATTTGCATCATCAAGGAACATGCTAAAAATGTTTTTTAATTCCAAAATAATTTCGTTTTGAGTATGTGTCACCTTAAAAAGTGTTTCATTGTCATCAGTGGTTTGAATATCAGCGATGGTCTTTGAAACCTCTTGAATGTTGATGCTCGAATTATTATCATTTATTTTAATGATAAAATTAATGCCTACAGCCATAGCATCGGCAATTTTGTCCAGTTGTAAAATCCTTAAAAATTGATTTCCTTTAATTTTTAAGGATGCATAGGACTTTTCAACCAAACCAAAGCCATGATCAGAGACAATTATTAAAACATCATCGTTCGATAATTTACTATCAATTTCCCCAACGATTTTGTCAAATTCTTTATATAAGTTATAGATTACATTACCGTATTTCGTCCTTAATTTATTTGAAATATGACTACCAGTACGTTTTTCATATTCATCAGCTTCCATGAAAGCCCAAAACTTATGGCCCAGCTGATCTGGCTGAGGGAATAGAATCATTGACAGCTCTGTTGGATTGTTCTTTAGTATGTAATTGAAAACATCGCCAAATAAATGTAATTTAATAAGCTGTAATTGATAAAAAGATTCCAACTCATCATTTTTTTTCAGCAGACGGCAAACCAAATATTTTAGCACTCTAATCATCGTAGAAAATTTGACACCATTACGTAGCGCCCGATATCCGCTTCGCAAATAAAAGGGTAATCCGCTAGTTTTTCCACTTTCCTGAAAACGCATTTTTTCAGAAAGCTCGATCTCTTTTAAAAAGGATAACTCTTTTGGAACTGTCTGGCTATCGCGTGCTAAGAATCCTGGTACCATAAAACCATTAACATCTTTTTGGGGAGGCCATGTCAAATACCAATAGAAAATGCTCACCCGCTCTCCCGCTTCAGCAAATATGTTCCAAATTCGCTTTGTCTTTAAATCACCAATGTTGTTTCTGAAGTTATAAATCCCGTGTTTTTCTTCGGTTTTACCGGTAGCGATACTGGTCCAAACCCGCGGTGATGTCGTCAATTTCAGTGAGCGTAGATCCCCCCTAACACCCTGCTGAATTATTTTTTGAAAATTCGGAAGCAGCCCCTGTTTGATCATTGGGTCAATAATATCCCAGGTCGCCCCATCCAATCCAACAAGAACTATCCGCCTGATTGCCGAAGTTTGCATGTATTCCTCCCCTATGGTAAATCTTTCCTTTTTGTTGTTATTTGATCTGTTCGTCTCATTTCCTGATTACTGTTACACCCGTCGGAGGTAATGGAGAACTTCGATCCGCTCCTTCATTAATAGCAAATCTAAACCAAACATACTGGTCGTTTTGATTATCTGAAGACCAGATCCACTCAACATTATTAGTGGTGGAAATTCCAGACACATTTCCATATTGCGCCCACGGTTGAGCTTCTCCATGTAAACCGTAGGAGGTGGCTTGCTGCCATGACTGGTCATTGAAATCAAGCGCTTGCCATCCAGCTTGTTCAACCGTAGAAACTCGCCAGCTTTGATTTGTTACGTAATAGTCATCGCCATTAGTGATTTCAGTAACGAGCCCACCCGTGCTGATATTATAGGAGCATTTAACAGCAACAACAACTTTTTCTAACTGAGTCGGAAAATAGTAATAGGTCTCCGCTTCTTGCCAGCGTGTATCTGTTCCCAGATATTCACCATTGACATATAGCCAATAATTGTTATCCGCTGAAATTTTTATTATTACGGGGTCTCCAACTCCAAGATAACTTGCAGTCGTGTTCTGTTCAATAGCGTTAGGATTTGAGGCTTTATCCAGGACATTGTTTATTGTAATATAATAAGTTGTACCGACAACATGTTTACTGGTTGTTAACTGTACCGTCTGTAAATCTGTTAATAGATTCGCAGAAGATATTTGAATATTATTCGTAATGGAATAATTATTTATGTTTGTCGCCGTGTTTATATCCACTGGTTCGTTAAAAACAATCGAAAGCAGCGTTGAATTTTGCATTCTCACAGAATCTACCGTCGGAGGAGTTTGATCCGGTAATGTCGAAAAGGAGCCGGTTGCTCCATTAATGCTCATATTACCAAAATCATCCAGTGCATACACGGTATAATTATATAACGAATTTTCTGACAATCCGACATCTGTATAAAATGTCGAAAAGGTATACCCGACTACTATATCACCACGATTAACCTTATAAGATGAAGCGTAATCACCATCTGGCGCTTGTTGTGGTGGATCCCATGCCAGACTAATTGAGCTTTCGGTTTGACCATCACTCCTAAGATTTCTGGGCGCATTTGGTGGGGTTGCATCAACTTCTGCATTTTCATCAAAAACAAACTTGACTGCATCAGCAATTACCACACCATTTGCATTGTTTGATATTCTCAAGTATCCTGAAGTGCCGGCTACGAAGTTATAAGTTCCCAAATAATTCCACTTACCGTGGTTTTTGCTTTGATCTATTATACCCATAGAAGTCCCACCAGCATGTCGAATTTCATAAGGTACATTACTTGCTTCTTGAACACCATCAAGACTGCCATGCCATTCATATACCTGATAAGGCCCAGGCACACCAATTGTAGGCCTGAAAGTTGCCGTTCTAGATCCATCTCCGGGAAGCGCATAGTGCAACCCATAACAATCCATCCAATTTCCTACAAACCAGGCATAACAGTCGCTGATATCATTAATCATCTTCTGCCAGGCGCCGCTGTATTCAGTCGGCTGCGAACCCGGTGATGTCGCCTGGCCTGATTGATCATCATTGTCGATAATAATTTCTGAAACAACATTTAACGGAGCTTTGAGTAAAAAAATTGCATCACCAATGGTACCTTTAGAACCATATGTTCTGCCGGATAGTGTTACCGAACTAAATTGCTGACCATTATTCCATGCCGGCTGTTGGCCGCCGCGAAAATGATAATAGGGACCATCATAATAACTGCTTAAATCTCGAAGTTGTATGTCGCTAACGGTATGGCTTTCGGTATGTGAGTTCATGATAACACAACCTTTATCAAAAAAACGCACATACAGACCTTCTCCATTATTGCCATAGCTAACTAATTCTATCATTGCTGATGTCGGATAACCCAAATCCAAATCCATCTCATCGTACCATCCGCTCCACCGATGGTTCTCCGATGCTCTTTCAGAACAGGCATAATAACCATCACCAATCATCGTGACGGCCATCATATAGCGCATACCATCAAATTGGGTTTTGTGTTCAATGGTTCCATCCAAATAAAAGGCGTGGGGACTTGGCGCAGCATTCATCCAATCATTATAATTTCTGATGAAACCTTTGAAACCATAAGTTGCTGGTTGTTTCTCCAAAAAGATCCCGTTTGATTCCTCCCAATTAAAAGTATGCAACCGACCCGAGTTCATTATAAATATCTTGTCTTCACCGATTCTAGTTCGTGTATCTTTAGCAGCCCGGTCAACGCCTGCCAGCCATTTGCTTTCCAACCATGCCCTTCCATGTTCATCCCAATCGTTAACACCATTACCATCCAAATCAACATCGGTCGTCCCATACGGGTGATCCCAAACACCGTGTGACATAACCCCATCGTACGAGGGGTAATCATTATAAACCTCTTCCATGTATCTTGAAAGATATTCATTATACCTCAAATAACCGTGATTAGTATTTACTCTGGGGCAGTAGTCTGTCATGTCAATCAAATAACCATAACTCATTTTTACCCGATTACCGTTTGAATCTCTGACATACCATTCACTTTTCAACCTATCACTTGCCGCCTTAAATGTGTTCCAGTCGATAACAGCCAACACAACTATTGCATTGGGATTTATTGCTTTAATGTTGGCGACCAGCCCATTGCTTCTTGTCGTTGTCATTACCAGGTCATATTTTGCATATATCTCTGGACGACCTCCGTAAAAATGAAAAACACCGTTTCTCGGATAAGGATGATTGTATTGCGCCCAGCTATTTCCATATATTAACAATGTTGATGCTCCCCACAAAACAAAACTGAGTATTATCTTTTCTATTTTTCGATACATTTTAAAACCTCCAACAACTTCAACACCATTTTAATCGTTATATTTTCTAATTAGTTCATGTAATTTTTTACAAAACTTCGAAACTGAACCGCTCCTTTGGTATCGATTAAACGAATCATTAATGCATAAAACATGATACCGAATGCAAATAAAATAATCAGCAAAATAATATCGTGCAAACCAATAAGCAACTGATCTATTACAAAAATAATGCCCCACATTAACATCGAAACAAAAAAGGGCCCAATAAACATATTAAAATATTGTTTTGTTTTCAAACCGATCGCTTTCTTGAGCATATAAATTTCTAATGGCTTAAAAATCCACAATAAACCAACCATTGTAATAGCAACAATATTGATGGTATAGTAAGATGCTAACACCAAAGCAGGAATCATCACAACGAGGCGCAATGCATTATATCGAAAAATATATTCGGTTCTATTTACAGCCTTCATTACCTGGGGAAAAGCAACTCCAATAATTTTAACAATAGCATAGAAAGATAAAAACTTTAAAAGTATTGCGCTCTCCATCCATTTTGATCCCAATAGAAAATCGACCAACAGCTCGGAGACTGCTCCAATTCCAGCAAAAATTGGAATAAACAATGTGCAGATATATTTTCCCGTATTTAAAAAAGCAACTCTTAATTGCTGCTCATCATCTTGCATTTTGGCATAAGTTGAAAATAAAACCTTATTAAACGTTGTTCTTGGCGTCATTAAAATGTAGTTTAGTATGTTGAACGCAGTCGAATAGAACCCCAACGCCTTCGCGCCTAAAAACTTACCCACGATAAATTGATCGGCCCGATTTAGAATAAACATCAAACCGGCGCCTGTGGTAACATATTTTATGTAACGAAAAATTTCTTTAAGTGTTTTATATTGAAAGTTTAAACTTGGAAAGTACCTTGCATAATAAAATGCCAATATAAATGTCGTGATTGATTTTACTACTAAACCATAGATCACTGAATATATACCATAATTTAAGCTTGCAAAAATTATCATGCTTATCGTACTGAAAACCTGCGCAATTAAAAGAACAAAGGACTCACGTTTAAAATCCAATTCCTTTCTTAATAACGCCAGTGGTATGGAGCTAATTGACATGAGCGGATACGTAAAAGCTATGATTTTAAGCGTTCCGGTTAATAATGGATTGTTAAAAAACTGCGCGACGTAAGAAGCGCCCAAAAATGTGATAATTAAAAAGAAAAAACCTAAAAAACCCGTTGTAACAATAAAAGTATCGAGCATTTTGCGATTACAATTTTTGATATAAATCAACGCATCGCATACACCTTGAAACGCAAGAAGCTTCATTAGTTCTGTGAGTATGACTATTATCCCAATAACACCAAAATCTTTTGGATCAAGAAACCAACGAGCCAGTGCAATGGTTGTTGCAATATTCATAACATTAGTAAAAAGATTAGTAAAACTAACCCAGATTCCACCTCGCTTGGCCCGGCTTGTCAACTTTCCCTCATCACTCAAAAGCTGTGCAAATAGGGACATAAGTGTTTTGATTATTTTCATTTTACCAATATCCCAACGCTTTTAATCGGTCTTTCACGGTATCATCAACCTGAAAATCTTCCTTTTTTGAATCAGTTAAGTAATGCGCTTCAAAACTATTTAGCCATGACGACAACTTCTCTCTTAATAAGTCAGCTTTCTCAATTTCTTGATTTATTAAATTCGTATTCTCTTCAACGTCTAATAAAATTTGATACATCTCTTCATGACCATTGCTCTTCCAAATATATTTATAGTTATCGAATATCAAGGCTCTTGATGCATACAGATATTTTTCTAAAATAGCCTGAGGATAGGATTGAAAACAATCGCCAGAGAAAGGTTGCATTTTATATTCACTTACAATAAAATGTTTGTCTCGTTTGCTAATAGAATCGGATATTAAACTGTTACCCTGGATTTGATTGTTAATTGAATTTCGACTTTCTCCTAACAGGTCAATTATTGTCGGAAACAGATCTACAGTTTGAACAAATTGATTTTTTAATCTCGGAGCTTCGGTACCCTTTGGATATTTAACAATCAAAGGGACTTTAATTAGCGAATTGTAAAGATTTCGAGCGTGGCCCATAAATTTTTTTTCCCCAAACTGTTCCCCGTGATCGGAAGTAACTATTAATAAAGTATTATCCCAGATTTTTTGTTTCTTTAAAAACTTTATAAAATACTTTATACGCCAATCGACATAGCTTATTTCTCCATCATAAAGTGCTTTTAAAATTTCAAAATCTTCATCGGTCATAAGTAAATTATTATACATAACCTCCCGATGATCCTGATTAATCCTCCAAAAAGGCCTTGATTTATTGTTCAAAAATTTACGGCGGAAGCCCAGAGGGGGATGATAAATTGTATGCGGTTCACAATAATTGATAAACGCAAAAAAAGGATGTTCTTTCTTTTCACTTATCCATTGCATCACAGTTTTTTGACTAAATGCTGCGCCATCATCAGAAAATAATGTTTTAAACCAATGAAACCTTGAACGCGTTGTCGCTTCAATCCAGCGAGTATCCCTTAATTTATTTACATCTGCATTTGCCTCGCGTTGAAATCTTTGTTGTTTCTTGGTCTGATCAACGATCTTTTTTCCAACCCTGAACAAAATATTTCGGTTAAACTTTGTTAAAAAACAATCAAAACCGCGATCTAAACCAGTAATTTTAGATACCCATGGGATATAGCACACACCTAATGTATTGTAGTTTTGTTGCTTTAAAAATTCTGCTATGGTTATGAACTGGCCGTCCAAAACATCTCCTGCATCCCCGACATTGTGCCTTGATAAATATGTTCCAGTGAATATTGACGCATGAGACGGCAGTGTCCAACATGAAGGTGAATAGCAATTTTGATAAACTGTTGCATTATCAGCAATTTTGTCCAAGGTCGGAGTGGTACGTTTTTCGTAACCATAACATGATAAATGGTCCATGCGAACTGTATCAAGAACGAGCAGTATTATATTAGGCTTTTTAACTTTTGATATCATTGACAAATCCTTTTTTTAAACATAAGACGCATATAAAGCTTCAAACCTTTTCACCTGTTTTTCTACCGAAAACACGTCTTCTACGCGTTTACGTCCCTTTTTTCCAAACTTTTTCGCGAGGCAGTGATTATCTAAAAGTCGCAGCAACTCAATTGCCAGTCGGTCCCCATCCCTTTCCGGAATTAAAATTCCAGTCTCTCCATCCACTACCGCCTCTTTTGTTCCATCAACCGGTGTGGCAACGACAGGTAGACCGGAAGCCATCGCCTCTAAAACCACATTGGGAAGCCCCTCATACAGAGACGGCAACACAAAAATATCAAAAGTTGTGAGCAGTTCATGAACATCGTCTCTAAACCCCAAAAAAATAAAATTACTATTTAACTTATGAGCTCGAACCTTAGCTTCCAATTCAGACCTGAGGTAACCGTCACCAACCAATACAAATTTAACTTGAGGATATTTTTTTACTACCTCCCTGGCTGCATCAATCAAATAGATATGACCTTTTTGTTCGACTAACCTGCCAACCATTCCAACAACCTTGTCGTCAGCAGACCAACCCATCGTTTTTCGCTTTTCCAATCCACTCCCTGTTGAATATTTTTCAATGTCAACACCGTAGGGAATAACCATAACTTTTTTTTCTGGAACCCCTCTTTTCTCGACAAGCCACTTTGCTGTCGCCTCAGACACAGAAACTACTTTTTTACAATATCGGAGGGAGAATCTGTATGCCCACAGCCTTCTCTTGTATAACCACCAGGGTGCAGAAATCGTTTCCCAGGAAAATACCGCCTTTGCTTTTCCAAGTTTACCCGCCAAAGGACCGATAACATCAGCATAAAATAAAGTTGTCATAACAATGTCAATATTTTTCTCATTGATTAATTTAGCGATTTTAAAAATCAACCCAAAATCTATTTTTCTTTCTCTGGGCATTTCAATCACCTCAACACCTTTATCACGCAGTTTCTCGAACTCTTCTTTTATTTTATCTCCCAATCCAAGGCTGCAAACAACTGTATGAAATTTTGTGCAGTCCATTTTTTCAACCAGCTCTTTCAGTTTTTTTTCGGCTCCACCTAAACCGAAACCTTCCACCAGTTGTAGTACATTTATTTTACCATTAGTCTTCATGTATTGCGTCTCCCAAAGAAAAATTATTAAGTTGAATTGCTAAAACACAGGAACCTAAATATTGTAATATACTTTTTCATGTTACTGATTCATCACTTTTAAAGCCCGCTTTAAATTTTGCTCAACTTTGCTAGCGGTAATATCCCAATTAAAGCTACTTTCAATTAATTGACGACTTCTTTTGCCAATTTTAAGCCGTAAAGCTTGGTCCTCGATCAATTGGGTTGTTACATCCAACATCTCCTGATAATTTCCCGGAGTAAATAACATTCCATTTTGCTGATCGATAATAATTTCAGCAATTTGACCAATCCGACTTGCAACAACAGGCTTTCCGACTGCTAAATATTCAAATAATTTTAAAGGTGAAAAGTAAAAAAGCTCAAAATTAGGATAAGGTGCCAACACGATATCCATTGCAGCAATATATTCGGATATTTCATTATATGGTATATATCCAGGAAAAATTACTCTTTCCGTTTCCATACTATCGGAAAAAGTCGCTTGCAGTTTATTTTTCATCGGTCCTTCGCCAACCAACAAAAATGCAGTGTTTTGATATTTCCCTAAAATTGCATTGATAAAATCCCTCAAGCTTTCAATTCCGTGCCAAAAATGAAACGACCCGACAAACCCAATCACTATTTTACCTTTGAGCTTATAGTTTGTAATTATGCGTTGTGAATCAATCTCAGGGTGAAAGATGTTTTTATCAACACCGTTTGGAATAACTGCAAACTTATCCATACAAAGGCGCCAATTGCGATAATAGTTTTTTAGCTCATTTGAAACGACAATCACACAATCACTCAAGGCAAGATTTAGCCACTCGGTTAATTTCGGTATCCAGGGCAATTTGACTAAATGTCCAGAAAATTTTTGACTTTCATAAGCCATCGGTGCGTTCACTTCAATAACTAAAGGTATTTTTTTTATCCGTGCGATAAAGGGTAAAGTCACATTAAGTAAGTTATACCTTAACAAAATAACAACAGGCTTTTCGCTCGAAATGATTTTCCATTCTTTGAAAAAATAATGTAGATTTGAAAACAGGGTATTAATCTGATTTAAATATTTTGATAAATGTTTTT
>DSAU01000130.1 GCA_011046315.1 bacterium | reverse complement strand
GAGTAACCTAAAATATACAATAATTCAGCGCGATCCGAATTCATCAACTTGGCCGCGACATTTTCGGCGAGCTTCCGGCTTTTTAAAATTTCCACCTGATTATTGATCTCTTTTTCCTTGCCCATATAATCAGTAACATTGAACAATGTCTTTTGAACCCCACCGTCACTTTTAATCATGACCTTCACTGTTGACTGGTAGATAGGTGTTGCGGTCATAGTATAGTAGGTAACAAATGAGACCACAGTAATAAAAGAAATTACTATGATCCATCTGCCGGAGTATAAGATCCTTAAATAATCCCGGATCCCAAGTTGTTTCTCCATTTCCTGATCCATACAAAATCTCCTCTAAATTCTACAATTAAAGGGTTCTGCAAAATTGCCAAACCTCTTATTCAGAGCACCAATTTATCTGAGCGAATAAATCTACTACTTTTTTTAACTAAAAGATAGCTACGTCCTACCGCTTTAAGCAAGACTCCTCGCGACGACACATTTAAGATTATTTTGCAGACATTAATATTAGTTTCACTCTCTGGAAAGCAATAACTATTGCGACCAGCAGTGATAATTTCCAAATCAACAAATTTTTTGAATACATAACAAAAATAATGCCATGATTTTTACTCTCATCAGAACAGGAGCTGTATTGCGATTACCAGTTTAATTGATTAACTTTTTTACTTGCGTATGGCAAGCATGCTACAATAAACACTAATTTTCAAATTCGCTGATTTTAGCTGCGATTAATAACCATCAAAAAATACTATCGCATATCAATCACTTCAACGGAATCGGGCACAACATATTTGAAAAAACTGTCCTTCAACGGTAAATTAAACTCAATATTCGATAGCCAATAAGTATTGGTGTTGTCATTTAAATCGGTTTGTTCGATCTTAATAACGATCATATCTTTGATGTGAATCCAAATTTTGATGAGTTTGATAAATTGATCTCCGCTACTGGGACGGAGTTCGATCAAGTGACACTTATCTTTGTCAATCAATTCATCGCTAATATAACTTGCCCGATATTCATCCGAAAAGTTAAGCAGGATATCTTTCGGCAGATTAATGTCCTCGGAATTCTGCACATTGTCAACAATGACCTGTCCGGTGGCTCGCGAATAGGTCCACAATGTCTTGCCATCGGAGACGATGGTTTGATTTTCAGTTTCAATTCTGAACTTTTCTTTTCCCTGAAGCCAAATCACACCCTGCTGTTCAGCAATATTGTCCGTCAGTTTCCAATAAAAAACCTGCTTATAATCGCTTTTAATATTTTTGCTCTGATCATACTTGCGCAGCACGTTTTTGATAATGGAATTTGCTTTTGAATCGGGTAAACCATTTGTAACCAGTATCAAAACAATTAACAGCGTCAGAGCGCCGACGATAATTTGAATATTTTTTACTCTCATTTTTTCCTCAGCTTGATATAAATCAGGGTAACATCTCAGTTTTGAGTGGATTGCCGGTGCCATCGCTTGATATTCGGATTTTTTTACCAAATGTCATAAATTAAAAAAGTTATTACATCGATTTTTTCAAACAGAGCGATGGCATCAGTTTACATTTTTACCAGCAACTAAGGTTTTGCAAATCCGGCTTTTTTATCATTGCCGAATAAATTTAATCAATACTCACTGCTAAATGGATCAAATCAATCCCATATCCATCAGTTCATCATCGTCAATCAGCACCTCACGCGCTTTGCTGCCGTCGAAGGGTCCCACGAAACCAGCATCTTCCAACTGGTCGATTAGCCGTGCTGCGCGGGCATATCCGATTTTTAATCTGCGTTGCAATAACGACACAGAACCCTGTTGGTGCCGCACCACCAATTTTAACGCCTCATTAAACAATTCATCGCGATCGTTTTTGTTAAAACGCTCAGAACGGGATGCAATATCATCTTCTTCTGTGGGCAAGAGAAATTTTGGTTCCTGCATTGGTTGTTGCCGGATATGCTCTATGATTCGCTTGACCTCTTCATGCGAAAGGTACGCCGTATGAATACGGATGGGTTCCGGGCTCGCCGGCGGTAAGAAAAGCATATCGCCTTTGCCGAGCAATTTTTCAGCGCCGTTCATGTCCAGTATGGTCCGGGAATCGGTTTTTGACGCCACCTGAAATGCAATCCGCGCCGGAAAATTGGCTTTGATCACACCGGTGATCACATCCACCGACGGCCGCTGGGTCGCGACAATCAGGTGAATTCCCACGGCGCGCGACATCTGGGTCAACCGCGCGATGGGTTCTTCCACATCTCGAGCAGCCATTAACATCAGATCCGCCAATTCGTCGATAATCATCACCAGATATTTTAACGGTTCCGGCTTGTTTTCGCCTTCATCTATGGTTAGTGGCGCAGTCTTAATCCATTTATTATAGTCATCAATATTTCGTACACCAGCCTTTGCCAACAATTCGTAACGGCGTTCCATTTCTAATTCCATGCTGCGCAGAATCGACACTGCGTTGGCAGCATTTGTCACCACCTCTTCGCCAATGTCGTCTCGATAGGCGAGGTGATGATATTTCAAAGCAGCGTAACCGCTTAATTCCAATCTTTTAGGATCGATCATCACTATTTGGACCTGATCCGGACTGGCTTTAAAGAGGATACTGCAAATAATGGTATTCAGGCAAACACTTTTTCCGGAGCCGGTTGCCCCCGCAATCAACAGGTGAGGCATACCCGCCAGATCATCAACATAAATATCGCCGGCAATGGTTTTTCCCAGCCCAATAGTCAACGGAGATTCGCTTGCCCGGAAACGAACCGAATCCACCACTGATTTTAGATAAACCGTTGTAGGTTTGCGATTCGGGATTTCAATACCGACAGCAGCTTTGCCCGGAATGGGCGCGACAACGCGAATTCTTTTCGCCCGCATAACCAGCGCCAAATCGTCCGCCAGTGATGTAAAGCGACTAATTTTCACTCCGGGCGCAGGTTCAATTTCAAAACGGGTGATTACCGGACCAGGATTGATTTCAACCACTTTTCCATGGATGCCGAAATCCGCTAATTTCTCTTCAAGCGTTTTGGCGCTGGTCATCAAATCGTCCCAGGATACCTGCTCAACCGTCTCAGTCGGATCGTCCAACAGAGTCGGCTCCGGATGTTGATATTTTTTTGCTGCTTTTAATCTTTCCACCCGGTCCACATCTGTCAGCGGTTGAGACGTTGGCTGTGTATGCTCGCCTTTTTTGGCAGTAAACAGACGGCTGCGCCGGGATTGTGAGGGCTGCTGTTCAGTCGCCGTTTCTGATTCATCGACAGGCATTCTGATCGTCGGGAAATCTTTTTCAGCTTTTCGTTCCTTTTTTTTACTTCGGGCGAAGAGAATTTTTAAGCTCGGCGTCGGTTGATTGGGTTTAAATAATCGGCGATCATAGCGACGGAAAATGATTGCAATTAAAATTGTCATCCAGCGTTTAAATTTCGATTTGATCTTGCCCAGCTTCAGATCAAAGCTGAACAACACGGTGATGATGACGATGGTGATCAGGATAATAAACGACCCCGCGACGCCAAACCAATTGGAAATAAGGCGCGCTAATGATCCAGCGATCGCTCCCCACTGATAATTGTTCACCTCGAACGGAGCTGTGCCCGTGCCTTGAAATTTTGCTGACTGGCTGGCGATGTTGAAGAGCGCCAGACCCGCTGCAATGTAAAGACCAAATAAGAACATGATCAGCGTTATTTTTCGAATCGTGGCGATACGATTGGAAAATAAAAAGTGTACCCCCCAGAGAAGCAGCAATACCGGAAAAACAAAACTGGCATAACCAACAGTGGTTTTAAACAAGAAAAGGGAGACCCAACTTCCGACAAAACCCATTCGATGGACAATTTCGCCCACTGTTCCGACTGTTTCTCGTGATTCCAGAAAAAAGACCAGGCTCAAAAAAACAAAAACGCTGAGTGAAATCAGCAAAACGCCAATTATTTGTAATTTCTTTTTTTTATCCATTGCTGAATACCGGGTCCTGATGTAACTGCTTTTGGTAATCGTTTATTAACCGGGTAATTTTACCATTTTTAAAAATTGGTATTATCGGGATGTTATTAATAGCGGCGCAAAACACGAGATCATCCTGGCGCCCGATTTCAACCAATCTTCTGCCGTGTGAAGATTGATGCAACATCGCGTTGATATCGTTTTGAAATTGTCGATAAAGAATATACGCCGCTAATGCGCCATCGTTCAATTTTTGTTCACTTTTTTTAACTTGCTGTATAATAGCAACTAACATGCCGCCACAAACAACATCTTCCAGTCCGAATCTTCCGTGTTTGCCAGCGCATAAAATATTAACAGCCATATTGTGGTTGCATAGATAATCAGCAACTGCACCCACATTGATAAAACTGGAGACGACTGCATGATGGGCGTTCGCAGAAATGCCAAACAATTGCGCGCCATTGGTGCTGGTAAAAATTATGTCCTTACCGCATACGACTTCAGACGTGAATTCCTGCGGAGAATTGGAAAGATCGAATCCCGGTATTAGCATTTCATTGCGTTCACCGCAGAGCAGCACTTCTGAACCTCTCCACTCACACGCCAGTCGGCGGGCATGTTCGACTTGCGCCACCGGCGTGATGGACTTACAACCATTTTTAAAAGCCTGAATTATTGTGGTGCTGGCGCGAAGTACATCAATAACAACCACAATTTCTTCAGAAGAAAACGTCGCGCCCTGCAGTTCAGCGCGATTGACAAACAGATTAATTTTCATTAATTCACAGTCTTTCAATTGACTCCGGACAAAATCGAAATCACCCGATACTCATTAATAATCGCGTTGATAGAACGGCGTTTTGACGATCTGCGCCGGAAAAATACGATCGCGAATATTGATATGAATGTCAGTTCCAATTTTGGCGTGGCTTGTCGGGACATAGCCCAAGCCGATTGATGTCTTTAATAACGGTGAAAACATTCCGCTGGTCACCACGCCGATCTGCCGCTGTCCATCGACAATTTTGTATCCATGACGCGGAATCGCCTTGCCGTCGAGTTGAAACCCAACCAGCTTCCGCGATAGACCGTTCTGCTTAATCTGTAGCAATGCTTGTTTCGCGATAAAATCCTGTTGCTTATTCAATTTGGTGATCCAACCAAGTCCGGCTTCCAATGGATTGGTGGTGTGATCAATGTCATTACCATAAAGACAGTACTTCACTTCCATCCGCAATGTATCACGGGCGCCGAGGCCGATTGGCTCAATATCAAATTCTCTGCCCGCAGCCATGATCGCATTCCATACCATTTCCGCCTGACTGTTTTCGAGCATCACTTCAAATCCATCCTCTCCGGTGTAACCGGTTCGCGAGATCATCGCCGCGACCGACGCCACCTTTCCCTCGGTCAACCAATAATTATCGACTTTGGATATGTCAACTTCGGTCACTTTTTGTAACGTATCCAACGCATATCTACCCTGAATCGCCAACAGCGATAATTCTTGGCTGGGGTTTTCAAATTCGACTCCATCAAACAGATGCTCTTGAATCCATTGGAAATCTTTCTCCAAATTGGCAGCGTTGACCACCATCAAAAACTTATCCGGGAATCGATAAAGCAACAGGTCATCCACAATCCCGCCGTTCTCATAACACATCGCCGAGTATTGCGCCTGATAAACTCGGAGGCTGTTGACATCGTTGATGGTGAGAAATTGAAGAAATTCCTCTGCCCGCGGTCCCCTGAAAAAAAATTCACCCATGTGCGAAACATCAAAAATACCAACTGACTGCCGAACCCGCAGATGCTCTTCATTTATGCCCTTGTACTGAATCGGCATGTAGTATCCAGCAAATTCAACCAGCTTTGCACCGAATTGCTGGTGTGTACGATAGAGTGCTGTTTTTTTAATATCCAACCGTTACTCCTCTTCACTTGTTATTTAGAACACTGAGCTTGCAACGCCAACACCAAGCTGGTTCTACTAAATTCCAACTATTTTTTCAACGACTTCACTGCCTGATCTATTCTGTCCAGCGCCTTCTCGATATTGGCGATTGAGTTGGCGTAAGATAACCTCAGATATCCCTTGCCATGCTTACCGAAAGCAGTTCCGGATAACGCCGCCACACCAAAATCCGTCAGCAAATCGTCAGCGAATTGTTTTCCATCGACTCCCAGTTGTTTGATGTTGGGGAAAACATAAAATGCGCCGTGAGGACGCAAGCAGCTAATTCCATCAATCTGATTCAATCCATCCACAATCACATCGCGGCGTTTTTTAAATTCCGCCACCATTTTAATCACATCGTCCTGAGGCCCGGTTATCGCTTCAATCGCACCAAATTGAGCAAAGGTACAGGTACAGGAGTTGCTATTAATTTGAAGCTGAGTGATCTTCTGCGCCAACGGCTCGGGCATGGCGCCGTAACCCAGCCGCCAACCGGTCATGGCATAGGTTTTGGAAAACCCATCCAGAATAATGGTGCGTTCTTGCATACCCGGCATTGCAGCGATCGACTGATGAGTTCCTTCGTAAATGATGTTGAGATAGACTTCATCAGACAGGATATAAATATCCCTTTCTCTGGCGACTTTTGCCACTGCTGCCAGGTCTGTTTTTGTCAAAACACCGCCAGTCGGATTTTGCGGACTATTTAAGATGATTAATTTGGTTTTGTCAGTGACCAGGGAGAGAAATTCATCGACGTCAAAACTAAATTCCCGTTCCTCTCGAAGGGGGTAAGGAATCGATTTAGCGCCGACAAAATCGATCACAGACTCATAAATCGGAAAACCGGGATTGGGATACATCACTTCATCGCCCTCATTAACCAGCGCTAAGATTGTAAAAAACATAATAGGCTTGGCGCCCGGTGTTACAACAATCTGATCGGGAGTGATGTTCATGTTGCGGCGTTGACCCATATCTTTCGCTAATACTTCACGCAGCGCGGGCAATCCTGCCGCCGGCCCGTAATGTGTTTTTCCCTCATTCATTGCTTTTGCGGCTGCATCAATGATATTTTGTGGTGTGTCAAAATCCGGTTCTCCAATCTCCAAATGAATCACCTCTTTGCCTTTCGCTTCCAGCGCCTTTGCCTTTGCCAACACTTCAAAAGCCGTTTCCGTACCCAGACGCGCCATTCGCTCAGCTAATTTAACCATAACAAATCCCCTTTTCCTTTTATGATTTGACTAAAATAATATTAGGTTAACTCATATCAATCAAAGATGAAAATTAACATTTTTTAATTTATAAAAAGATAGCAAAAATATTTTATATTGTCAAGATTTTTCTCAGTCAACACGGTGATATAAAAAAAGCCAGTTCTTGTTGAACACTGGCTTTTTTTAATCTGAATAATTCATACGCCACAAAGTCTCGAAGAAACAAAGGCACACAAAGTAATGAAAATATAAAGCTTGGCAGGCAAAGGAGATTAATCGACTCAGAATATTTTTTATGCATGCTTCTTTCACAACTTTGTTCCCGCCGCGGCGGGATTCATGACTTGGTGCCTTGGTGGCAAGATTTATAAATTAAACAGGTTAGATAAATTCCACATAATATCACTGCCGCAATCTGCCAATATCATTAACTATTACGAATAGCATAAAGGCTATCAAGATGACCATACCCACCTGCTGAATAACCAGTTTGGTTTTATTTGGAATGGGGCGACGGATGATCGTCTCTACCAACAAAAACAGCAGATGACCACCATCTAACACCGGTATCGGCAGCAGATTAATCAATCCCAGATTTAAACTAATAAACGCTATAAAGACAATGAAATTCGACTCTCCTTCGCGAGCGCTGTCCTTTGCCATTTTTGCAATCATAATGGGTCCACCAAAAGCTTCGCGAAAGGACTGATCTCCACGAATGACCAATTTGAGATAATGATAAGTCAACCGGACAATGGTTACGCTGTAATCAAATCCATAACCCACCGATTTTAATAATCCTAACCGTCGCTCTTGAACCGGGTAGCTAATGCCGATCAGTCCGATTTCCTGCTCCTGAACTGTTTGTTTTTTCGGAGTAATTTCTGCCGAATAAAAATCACCATTTCTTTGCCAATGGATGTTGAGCGGCTGTTCAGGGCTTGCGTGGATGATTTTCGTCAGTTCATCCCAGCTACGCACTGGCGTCTCATCGATCATAAAAATCCGGTCACCTTCGCGTAGCCCGACAGCTTGCGCCGGAGAAGCATCGACCAGATTGCCGACCAATGGCGGTAGCGTTAACCTTAAGCTATCCAACAACTTCGCCGGAAAATTAGCAACGACAATTGCGGTATCGCGACGGACTTTCAAAGATATGTGCCCATCCTTTCCGAGCGACCGCTGGAAATCTTCAAACGTGGTGATCGATCTCTCATTAAGGGTAAGAATTTGATCACCATACTGCAATGATGTTTGCTGCTGAATTTTTTGAGAATCAATCCTGTCAATCACCAGTCCGGTTGGTTCTTTCATGCCGACAAAATAAGCAATGCTGGCAAACAACAACACGGCAAGCATAATATTCATCAGCGGACCGGCGAAAATCACCAGGAACCGTTGATAGGCAGCTTTGGACATAAATTCCCACGGTTCGCCTTTGATCGATTCAGCGTCCATACTCTCGTCTATCATTCCGGACATTTTCACATAGCCGCCCAGTGGAATCCAGGAAATACAATAGTCGGTGTCGCCAATTTTTTTTCCCACCATACGCGGCGGAAATCCCAGCGAAAACCGCTCCACGCGAATTCCCACCAGTTTCGCCAACAGAAAATGTCCCAATTCATGCACAAAAACTAAAACACCCAACACAATTATTAATCTCAAAACTGCTTCTAACATTAAATACTCCTATGGATAATAGCACAATATTTTTCGAATATTCTATCGCCATGATTAGATTATCAGGGCGCAAAAAAGTTTTAACTTAACTATCTCGATGCGATCAAAATTTATCCGCTAAAAAAGGTTAAAAATTAACTTCAAGTACTTGCTCTCGTTCGATAGCTGCCGTAATAAAATTGCGCGCCCAAAGGTCTGCTTCCAGGATGTCCTCGAGATTGGGATGAAAAACCAGGCTGTGTTTTTTCAATGTCAGCTCAACATACTTTACAATTTCAATAAATTTGATTTTATCGGACAGGAACGCGTTGACCGCGACCTCATTGGCGGCGTTTAATACTGCCGGCGCTGTCCCGCCGGTTTGAATTGATTGATACGCCAAGCGCAGCGCTGGGAATTTGCTGAAGTCAGGTCTATCGAACGTCAGTTTTTTTAAAGAGGAAAAATTTAACCGTTCGCTTTGTAAATATTTTCTTTCCGGGTAGGTGATCGCGTATTGAATGGGCAACTTCATATCGGGCAATCCCAGTTGAGCCTTAACCGAGCCATCGATAAACTCAACCATTGAATGGATAATGGACTGCGGATGAATAACGACCTCGATCTGTGAAATCGGAATCCCAAACAACCAATGCGCTTCGATCACCTCTAACCCTTTGTTCATCATCGTTGCCGAATCAATGCTTATTTTGCTTCCCATGTCCCACTTCGGATGATTCAAAGCTTCGGATTTGGTCGCATTTTCCAGCATCTTTTGGCTGCATTGATAAAATGGACCGCCCGAAGCTGTTAAGATCAGCCGGCTGATCGTTTTAAAGTTTTCACCCTGAAGGCATTGAAAAATCGCACTATGCTCACTATCCACCGGTAAAATTCTCACACCGCGCTCACGGGCGCGAGTCGTAAT
>DSAU01000135.1 GCA_011046315.1 bacterium | reverse complement strand
CCATGATTCATCATGGTATAGCTGAACAGAAAAAGCAATTTATAAACTGCTTCAGCAGTTTCAAATTCCACCAGTAAGTGAGGTTTTACCTTTTTACAGTAACAATAGGCAGTGATCGTTCTGAAACAAGCACATTTTCGATCAATTTTCAATTAATGCTTGACTAAAGTCAATCCTTTTAAATAAACTTTACAAGTCCCACATGAAAAGCCACATCAGGACTATTATCGAAATAAAACAAGTTCTCCAAAATTCCAATTTCGAAAACCAATCCCGACTGGTAACGATGTTTGTAACCAATAAGCAACTCCGATGTTCTCTGGGAAAATTGGTCAAAATTTTCAGCCACACCGCTTTCCACCAGTCCCTGCAATATCCAGGAATGATTGCTGTTCTGGTTATGATATTCGAAGGCGATAAGCATGGTGGCATGCCATTGACGGAGCTTCATGCCCAAAACTGAATCATCACTGTAGTAAACCATTCCACCATTCAAATAAGGATAAATATTCCCAATGTTATAGCAAATCCCAACAGATAATCCGAAATCTACTCCCTGACTGCCGAATAATTCGGTTTGGCTCCCGGTTGGCAGTTTCAGATTGCCAGTTACCAGCGCTCGGAAATTGTTTCGTTCATTATTCACCAGCAGGTAACTGAAGGATGTTACCATATTTCCAACCTGCCACCCGGCTTTTTCGGAGCCGATGCGATAGACTTTTTCATCCTGATCGGGATGATGGATTTCCACCGCAAATTGGTCACGCGAGAACTGGTCTCTGGCTGCCTGACCAAAGCCAAATGTATTGTGAAAGGCTTCGATAAATCCATCCAGAATACCGCCAGAGAGGTAACGCACGGGCAGTTCTACCATCACTTCCAGGCGCTTATTTAAACCGTAAGCACTGCGTAAGACCGTCTCATGAATTTCCCCATCGATACGGAATAAATCCTGATGATGAAGCCACACATTCTTCCAGGTATGCTGCAACTGAAGCGCCCACTTTCCTTTGGGAACCGTCCACGGCGGATGATGCTGAATGCCAAAACGTAATTGTTGGATTGGCGATTGACTGCGTAGCGGGATAAAACCGAAACCATGAGCCGGATAAGTTTGACTGAAAATGAATCGGGGCATTGCCAGAAAAGCAACAACAATCAGGATGGCTAAAACAGCAATTTTAAATTTAGTCATGTTAATACTGACTTTCATCATAGCGCACCTCCAGGGGTTTTATAAAATTGAAACCGATCACAGGGCAAAGCAACAATTAGCTCAACTTTAGTTTTCTTTATATTCTCCCTTGCCTCCCTTCAAAGGAAGAATTTCAAAAGCTCCTCTTCGTCTTGTTTTGACCGGAGCGAAATATGGCTTTGAAATCTGTGCCATTAAAACTCATAACTCAAGTATGTTCTCAAAGCAAAATTGTTTTTTCTCACAGAAGGATAATCGACGTATTCGCCGTGTCGATCATAATTGATGTATTCAATAGCTAATGACACTGGACCAATTATTTTTAATTGACTTCCAACCGTCATGATGCCGATCAGCTCATCTCCTACTATTCCGACAAAAGTATGGAGCCAATAGCCATTAAATCGAAAATAAAATTTACCAAAATTGATAATCGAAAGAGTGGATTCAATTTTACCGTTCGCGCCATGCCCGATATTATAATCCCGCTCATTTTTAATAGCCGTATCGATGGAATTAACACCACCAAGAATGATGCCTGATAAAATCACAATATTGTTCAACCTGGTTTTTTCCGATATTGGTGAGCTTATCATTACACCACTGCCGATACTGCTGGCAGAGATTTTGTAAGTCTCATTATACAGAATATCAAAATTTTTAAATATGCCTATCAAACTCCATCGATCAAATGACATTGATAAATTTTTCCCCCATAACATTCCCGTGCCGTAAATCTCAATGATGCTGTTGGTCCGGGAATAGCTCAATCCAGCATTCAATGTAAAATAATCAAATGGCTTGCTGGATTTTGCTGTCGCCAGAACATCACCGTATTCTAAATTTAATTTCCAGAAATTGAAGCGCTGTTTTTCAGTAAAACGATTATTCAGGAATACGCCATTTACGCCGAATGAAAAAACTGGTGAATAATTACCCCTATTTGGTTTTGGTCCAGCTTTCCAGGTGTTACCCTTGAGTAGTCTGTTGAAACCATGCATCGGACAAAGTAATGCTGCTGTCAACTCCCGCCATGCCCGATCCAGTCCAACGGCACTTTCATCCAGAAACAAAGATGATATTCGATAAGAAATTTCGCCAAGAACGATCCCGCTCGATGGAGTCGTTATGATGTCGTTAGCAGATGGATATTCGTTCTCCATTGCCAGTTCCCACATCAGGCTTCCAGAGAATGAGTATATGAGAGATTGCCAGAATCCAATGCCGTTGGCTCTGCCAGATGTAAACGAGAGCGCACCGCTGTACGGATGAAAAAACTGGTTGGTCGCAAATCCATCAGAATCCCAAACAAACCCATGACGAAGATTATTTTTGAAGGACTGAAAACTAATATTAGCCCAGGCTTCATGCTTTATGTATCTATCATAACTCCAAACCAGCATGTTCACTCCAACAGTTTCCACCGCGGCGAGAAGATAATTTTTTGGTGGAGATGCTGAAAGCAACTCTTGATTGATTGAATAGATTTGTTTTGTTTTGGTTGTATCAGGAGCCTTCCAACCATCTGCCAAATCAGGCTCCTGTCCATTCAACTGGCTTACTGTTAGAAAAAATAGGACTATTCCGCCGCGTATGGGTGAGCTATAGTTTATTTTCATATTTTCAGCTCTCTCTTTTCTGGAATCTGTAATTCATCATTAGTTTGGCGTGATTTAAAATTTGATTCGTAGTCTGGGATGTCAGTTGCGATCGATGTCAGCTTATTTTTCAAATAAAAATTCCAGCAGTTCTAAAAATCATAATCCACAGAAAAATAAACCTGTTGGCGATCCCCTTCAGACCAGGCAGAAATAATACTGATTGGTCCTAGTGGAGATTTTGCCATCAGTCCCGCAGATGCACTCCTGGTAAAATGATTGAATTTTAGCGCATCATCATTGATATTGGCAAACGATGCACTCGATTGAAAATACAATCGTTTAAACAGTTTAATTCGATAATTAAAACGAATCGCGGTCGCGTGATCGCCCCACAATTCTTCAAGATGATAACCTGGCAAATCCAATGGTCCGCCCAATCTGAATTTTTCGTAAATCGGCAGACCGTTCGTCGAAGTGCCCATAAATAAATTGCTACTGACTGCTTGCTGCCAGGGCAGCGGCACGATCCATTTTAGCTGTGCGCTCATTTTCGTGTATGATTTATTATTAGCGCCAAGATTTGATTCCGCTTCCAGGGCAAGCTTCAATCCTTTACGCGGAAAAGATGGATCATCCGTTTTGTCAAAAATAGCCTGCCCAAAGGCAAGCCAGCGGTTTTGTGTTTCTGCCAGCATGGGAATTTTTTCGTCGGCTCCCAGCCACACGCGCTCACCGCGAACACCCGTTAAAAACAGCATTCGCTTTAGTGGTTGGACTCCAATAGAAAATTGTGCGACCACTCGGTCCAGATCTAACTGTCCGATTTTTTCCCCATCAGCATCGTAAAAATAGGGGCGCACTTGTTCATAATAAAAGCCATTATTAAGGGCCAGCGGGGTAGCAAAAAATCGATCATTGACGATATCCAGCCCGATTTTTTTATAGGTATCTCCAATTTGCAAAACTGGCATAAAGCGCTCACCCCAGCCTAAAAAGTTAAAATGTACGATTTGAACAAAGCCGCTCAATCCCACATCCGATTGATAATTGACCCCAAAACCAATCGTGCGCGGGTATTTTTCGATAATATGGATGTTGACGACAACCTGATTATCTCCCAAATTGTCCAGTTCCAACCACACATTTTCAAACAATCCGGTGGCGTAAATATTTTTGATTCCGGTAAGCGCTTTGTTAAGATCAAAGGTATCTCCTTTTTTGAGCGGGAATTCCCGCAAGATAACCGGCGGTCTTACCTTCTCCCGCCCAACAATAGCGATCTTTTTGATCTGCGCCTGTTGCAGCAGTTGATGATCGAGTTTTCGTTTAAGCCGGGCTTGCTCCAAAATATTTTTTGGAATCCGCTTTTTTATTTTATCCATTTTTTTCATTGTCGCCCGATACCCCTGCTCGATCAAAAATTCGAAATTGTTGTAACTATAAGCTGAATGGTCTCCCAAATCGGGCTCAATAAGCACATCTGCTAATGCA
This sequence comes from bacterium, assembly GCA_011046315.1. Taxonomy (GTDB): domain Bacteria; phylum Zhuqueibacterota; class Zhuqueibacteria; order Thermofontimicrobiales; family Thermofontimicrobiaceae; genus Kaytiofontadaptatus. The sequence goes on along the minus strand of DSAU01000135.1, from coordinate 5,471 downwards.
ACATTTTTTTTCTTGAGTTCCCGGATGGTAATATCAAGTGTGTGAATGGCAACCTCTGAAAAATGTTTCGGTTCTTTTCCCAATGGGAAAAGCTGTTCCAGATCAACGGCAATAATAACGTCGGCGTCCATATTTTTCACCACATCAGTGGGAAGAATATTTAACACACCGCCATCCACCAGCAGCCGTTCTCCCACTCGGGCGGGATAAAAAACAAACGGGATGGCCATACTTGCGTGGATCGCTTGCGCCAGGTCGCCCTGTTGTAGCGCCAGCACTTCGCCGGTGGCTGCATCCACGGCAAGCGCACGATAAGGCACAACCAGGCTGTCAAAATTAGAGTGTGCGGCAAAATTTGCCGCAGCGGTATGGCGAAAAAGCTCCTCGCTAATACGCTGACCGTTGTTCAATCCAAAGGGAAGATATAATTCCCAAAATTTAAATCGCAACCGAAGCAATGGTTTTAACACGCCGTAGCGTTCACTGACAAATTCTGCCGAGGGATCTGGTTTTTGCTCAAAAATTGCCTCCCAGTCGATTTGGTGGACAATGGTTTGCATCTGTTTTCCGGAATAGCCCGCGGCATAAAGCCCACCGACAATGCTCCCCATACTTGTGCCGGCAATCATGTCAATGGGAATATTTTCCTGTTCCAGCGCCATAATTGCCCCAATATGGGCGATACCACGGGCGCCGCCGCCGCTTAACGCCAGCCCAATCTTTAATGATTTTAATTTTGAACTATCTGGAACAGCTACTGCCCAAATTTTATTGTAAAATCCGGTTAGCATAATAGCAAATAACGCTAGCAAAATAAAAGATCGAATCGTTATTATTTTCTGTAATAAATTCATGGCTAAATCCTTAATAAATGTTCAAGGCTTTCTGCTGCCCAGAGATAGCGAAATCGACTTTAGCGATGACGTTAATACCTTCGGAACCAGTTGGTCAGCGTCGAGATCATTAAACTTTATGGTTTGCAATCTCAAGGTAATGATGAGCAATAAGAGAATTGGAAAGGGATAATCAACAGCGCTGCTGGAGTGGTCCGAAATCACCTGAAATATCTTATTCATCACATCTCGCCCGTCGTTCTCTATTCGTTTAAAAAGCTTCTCCAATTCACCGATCGTGTTGATGCCGACTCTTTGAAACACAACCAATAAATAGCGGATGCAATTAACATCATACTGATCGGCGATTTTTTTATAACCAATTTCCTGCGCCTGATCAGCGATGGAATTCAACAGCGTCTGTTTTTTTTGAAAAAAATGTTCAAGGGTTGCAGCGTTGATCTTTGCCGAGAAATCTCCGTTTTTATATTTTTGTAGCTCTTTTTGATCTTCGGCTTCCAGTTTTTTCTTGATTGTCAGAAATTGATTATCAGCCAGTTCGAACAGGGCGTTTAATTGAAAAATCTCCCGTTGGATGTCATTGGGAAGTTTAGCGGCTGACTTGTAGCGAATTTTATGATCAATCGTTGCCCAGGCATGTTGAACAATGGTTCTGATTTGCACTTCAAAAATAATGTCTTTGAATTGTGTCAACTTGCCGGTTTTAATCTCCTCATCAGCCAAAGAAATTTTGTAATGCTTTGAAGCATAGCCAAATTGATCCGGCGAACGGTTGTGCGATTCATATTCAAAATTTTTTGCATGGATTTTAAACTTATTCTCGATCAGCGCCGCAATGCGATCCACATCGGTCGAGTAAAAAGTAATTACCCTTATTCCAATTAAATCATTGAATCTGAAGTAAAATTGCTCGTTGCCTGAAATCAACCGATACGCTTTATCAAGAAAAGCTGGCAATGATTTAATTCTCGATTCAATTTGAGAATAGCCGATCTGATGATCAGCAAGCATGCCTGCCAAAAGTGATTGGATTTCTTTAATGAATTGTTGGTAAATCGGAAAATTTTTTTGATACTCCGAAATCAGGTCGAATATTTTCATCGCAATTCAGCTTTCCGTAAAAAGTCGTCGATATAATTTGCTTCAAGTGTTAACTTAAAGACTCATAAAATCAACGGGAAGGTTGAAAAAAATATCCTTCCCGTTTCCATCAAATATTTATCAAAAACTATATTTGATCTTGGCGTAAACCATGTCATTCTTCTTATACTGCCCGAACCAGCCTTCACTGTGCCCGGTGAAGATATTGGCGCCGAGCAAAATTTCAAATCCATCGGCAAAATCATAGGTGAGTTTGGGACGGACCAGCGCATCTTCGTTGTTGAAGCCATAGTAAACGAACAGTTGCAGGTTCACCGTTTCACGCAGGAAATCCCTGGATGCCAGAAAGGTCGCCATATTGTTGTATTCATCCTGATAAATTTCTGGTTCATAGTCCAGAATGGCTTCCTGAATAAACTGCCCACTCAATCTGATATCCCACAACGAATAATCCAGTCCCAGCAGATAATGCACGTAATCCTTTTGCACCGTACCATCGGTGTAAACAGGATTGGTGGAATTGAAAAACTTGCCGTTATAATAAGCGCCTTCGCCACGCAACACCCATGCGCCCAGCGTGGTGCTGAAACTGCCGCCTCCCATGGTGAGACGATGATATTGGGGCAGCACAATCAACCTATTGATTTGCCGCGTGACCGGGTCGATCTGTTTTCGAATATGGTTGGTCGGATTATCGTCCCACAAATAGCCAGCCATCAATTCAAAATCGATAGCGCTGGTTAGCGCCGAATATTTAGCGGCAATTTCACTGTTGCTCAATTTGGATTCAATTTGAAAATTCGAATAATCGAATGTCGGCTCAATCGGGAAATCCATCATTTTAGGCGCCCAGATAGAAGTTGGTTCAGCAAAAATGGTCGGCTGAAAACGCGGCAGCCACACCAGTTCCAGCGTATGATCACCCAGATAATAATTTAGTTTGAGCGCATCCACACCGATACGAATCTCCTCGAAATCGGGCAGCAAAAATTCGCTCAAATCTTTCGGTGAAATAATATCGGTGATAAATACACCATCGGCTTTACCCCAGATAATCTGCTGCTTTCCGAGACGTATATCAAACTTGTTGAAATAAATATCCAGGTACGCCTGGCGCAATTTCAAATTTATCTCCCGATCCGGATATTGGTAAATGTAAGGATTGACAAACAATGCGGTTTTATCCCGCTTATGCTCCAGTCTTAAATCCAGCGTATTTTGCTGAATGGAATAGGAACCATCGTCAGTCAGCAGGCCCAGGTAGGTTCTGCCGTAGCCGCGGAATGTCAATCCCTGTGGCGTGGCAGAACTTGCCATTATAAAAATGACGCTCAATAAAAAAAAGAATAGTTTTGTTTTCATTTTACAATCCCCTTTTCATCATGCGCTCGGTGAATTGCTGATCCGAAATATTGGTGTCGTATTTCACGTTGGCAAGCCGCATCAATGTTTTGTGATCTTTCTGAACATTTTTCATCTCTGTGTCCAGAATCGTCCAATAGTTGTTGATCTTTTCATATTTGTTTATGGTCAGGATTTTCAACAAATCTCCATCCTCATCATAAAATTCTTTCTTCAACCCGATCCATTTATCTTTGATGACCCAGGTTACGGTTCGGGAGTACATATAATCCGCTTCTTTGGGAATGCTTTCCACCACATAGCATTCTTCGTCACCAATTTTTTCAGTGCGCAACAGTTTGTGCGTGTCTTCAGTGGGATGGCGGTCGCCCAGATCATCATAGGTGAAATCCGAGCCCATAAAGTAGTCGCTCTTGCTGTCGCTGGAAATGCGTTTCACCTTTTTCAAAGCGGGCAGATAAATCCATTGGTCGTCATCTCTTCCGGCTTCGGTGTAACTCCAGTTCATGAAAGAGGTATTGCGCACATCTGCCGGTTCCAGAAAGAACATGATTTTCTTTTCCACGTCGCCAAAGTCGCGAATGTACTGTTTGATCTTTCGCACCCGTTGATCGCCAAATTTATTGACCAGCGTCATGGTGAGATCGCCGGTCTGGTCATTGCCATCGTCACGGTTATAAACTTTAGTAATGATGTCCAGCCCGGTTAAATCTTTTTTGGCAAAACTAACAGTTGAGATCGCCAGCAAGGCGATGACGGTTGAGATAATTAATCGTTTCATGGTAAAGCTCCTTTCGGTTTTTATTATTAATGATTTTTGATTCGGAGTGCATCGCCTTTATGCGATGCAATCCGTGCGTATCCATATCATCAGTGAAATCTGCGTTCTATTTCTTTTTCAAAAACAATTTCCCCATATACAACAAAATCAACATAATCGTCAGCGTACCCAATAACGCCGTGAACATATTCAACGAGATCAGCATCCCCAGAATCCGGTTTGGTGGGAACACCGAAAACAACAGCACCATAAATCCTGCAATCACCACCACAGCATTAAACAGAATGGCTCTGCCCGAATGGCCCATGGCTTTCTGGGCAGCAATCAGACGATCGCCGCTTTCCTTTAAATAGATTTTGTAGCGTTCGATGTAATGAATGGCATAATCGATCCCGATGCCAATGGCAATGCTGGACACCAGTGCGGTGGTGCTGCTCAATGCGATATTCAAATAGCCCATGAATCCGAAATTGATCAGCACGGTGATGGCAATGGGAAGTGCCCCGATCAAGCCGACTTTGATATTTTTGTACATGATCGACAGCAGCAGAATTACAATCACCAGCGATAAAAGCAGACTGGAAATCTGTCCTTTCAAAATCAAATCGGTGAACACCAATCCTTTGTAGCCGGAACCGGCATAGTTGATAGTGATGGCCTCCAGTTTGTCCTGGTAGCGTTCCACCACCGCGATCGACTGATTCAGCGCAATGGAATTGTCGCTTTTCAACTGGATCTGCAGGTTGGCTTTGCGATAATCGTAATCCACCACTTTGAGCAGATTTTCCGGATCACCTGACATTTCATAGAGCAGCAGATACTGGGCGATCAACTCTCGTGATTCCGGGATGCGATCGTATTCGGGATTATCAGCGTTCATCACCTTGTTCATGCGACGCAGATAATCTGCCATTGAAAAGGTGTTTCCAACTACCGGCAGTGAATTTTCCAGCTCGGCTTGCAGCGAATCAATGTTGCGCCATACTTCCGGTCGTTTGAATGTACCAGCTTCTTTAGCCTCAAAAATCACATTCAACGTGGACGTGCCACCAAAATGGTCATTGATGAATTCATCGGCCAGCACGATTTCGCTATCGCGCTCGAATTTATCCAAAAAGCTGGAATCGACCCACACCCGCTGAATGCCCACAATCGCCGCAACAATAATCACAACGGTCGCGGCAATGGTCAGGTATTTCCGCCAGATAATTTTTTCGGTGATGGAATTGGCAAATTGATTGTTGTTGGCGCGATCCGGATTACTTTTCTGTCGCAGTTTGGGTAAACCAAACGCCATGAATCCTGCCGGGATGAATAACAGCGACAAGAGCATCGCCGTGAACACGCCAAACGCGGTGAACACACCAAAGTAT